>CAYPUM010000102.1:0-9711 GCA_964413545.1 uncultured Roseibacillus sp.
CCTTGTTCTTAAAGGCTTAGAACCTTCGCTGCGCCGTAACTAGGAAACTCGGGCTAGCGGCCTGTTGTCCCGGTCTTCATGGATGTGACCGCAGGCGTGACAGACCCAGTGCTCCCGCAGGCGTGTCCGCGCAGCGGGCTGCCGCTTCCCGCCGCCCCGTTTCCGATCGTCCTCATGATCATCCTCTTCGTCCTCGGCGTCCCGCGTTTCGACGTGGACACGCGGAGTAATGAAGGCCGTCAGGTAGGTGCTCTGAAACCCGTCGTCGGCGACGGGTGGCTTCTTGTATTCCTCGCCCTCCTCGAACTTGACCTTCACGAAATCCTGGCCGCAAGTGCGGCACAGCGCCGCGGGCCGGACCGCGGAGGAACAGGCGGGACATTTCTCCGCACCGTGCCGGACCAGCGTCCGGCAGTCCGGGTTCATGCACAGACCCACGTCGTAGACTCCCTGGTAGAAGGCGTGAAGCTTCGGTCGCAGGATGGGCGGATCGTCCCGGTCCCCGATGCTGCCGAGAATCAGGTAGCTCTCGATGATCAGCCGCCAGCTCTCATCGGGCAGGTCACCCGATTCCGGGAAAGCCTCGCGCGACTTGGAGATCAGCTCCGTGATCGAGTAGGGATCGCGTGCACAGGTTTCCTCGAGGAAATGCACGAAGCGATTGGGTGCGAAGGCCGTCGCGATCCGTTGGGTGATTGACCCGCCAGCATCGAGTTGACGTCCGATGAGCTTCTCGACCAACGCCGCCATCGCGGCTGGATCATCGAGGCTGCAGTCGCGCACCTCGACAGCGGTGAGCGAGGGAAACGGGGGAAGATAGCCCGCGTCCGGCTCGATCGTCCGAGGTCGAACTTCTTCGCCGATGATGTCTTCGGCGCCGAAATCCTCGGCAAAGAGGTCGGAAACGAACTTTGCCAGTCCAACATCGCCGCCGGCGCCTTCAGCCACGGTGGCCGACGTTCCAAGACAGCGCAGAGCTCCCTTCGCCAATCCGCACTGCGCTTTCAGCCGCCGAATGAGGCACGCGATCTCGGTGGCCAGCGCCCCGCGGTAGCTGTGGATCTCGTCCAGCACGAGGTAGCGCAGCGCTTCGCTGAACAGCGCCCGGTCGCTGTTGCGCACCAGAAGGTATTCGAGCTGCTTGTAGTTGGTGAGAATGATGTCGGGCGGACTGGCGCGGATGTCGGCCCGCCGGTGCAGTTCATTGCCTTCCAGAATCCCGTCACCAATCCCGGTGGCCACCGATTCGCTCTCGCCAGTGTACATCGCGAAGGTGATCCCGAGACCGCTGTCCCGGATCAGATCGCGAATGCGCGCCAACTGGTCGTTGGCAAGGGCATTCATCGGGTAGATCAGGAAAGCCTTGGTGCCGGGCACGCCCTCCGCGCGCAGCTTCAACACCCCGTTGATCACCGGCAGCAGAAACGCCTCCGTCTTTCCCGAACCCGTCCCCGTTTTCACCACGCACCCACGCCCGCTCTCCTCAACCGCCCGCAAGGCCCGCTCCTGGTGGCGGTATAGAGGGAAGTCGCCGAACTTCCAGTGCTTCCTTGCTGACGGATTAAAGGTCAAACGGCACCGGCAAATCGTATTCTTCGATCAGTTGTCTCATTTCGTAGATGGACAGCCCGAGAATACGCGCGGCGCGGCGCACGGAGAGCGCGCCGTTATCCAGCGCCCACTGGAGGCGACGCACGAAAGACTCTGAGAACAACGATGGAACCCGTTGTTCGCCGTTCGTCCGGCCGTTCCACGTCAACCGCCCGTCATCGATGCCCACGAGATCGGCGTCGCAGAGCAAATCGAGGGCTCGGCAGCGCCACTTCACGGCCACGCTCGTCACGAAGAAGACGCCGGCGATGTCGTTGAGCCGATCGTGGATTTCAAGCTCCTCCCGGATCTTCCACTCCCGTGCAAGGGAATCGCGCGGCATCAGTAAGGCGCCGGCGAAATTGTCCGCCAGATTCTCCACCCGCTTGTCCTTGTATTTTGTCGCCGGCACACCGTCGATGCGACGGGGCGGAAGTCGGTCCCACGTCAGGACATGGAACAGTTCGTGCGCGAAATCGAAATTGCGCCTGCCTTCCGGCTCGTTGCGATTGATCAGAATCGTGTTGAACTGCGGCAACTGGCACGCGGCCCCGGAGATCCCGGATGGCGCGGCGATCGAGAGAACCAGGACACCCAACTCCTCCTCGACTTTGCGCCGCAATTCCAGGATCGGCTGCCGCCCCAGTTCCCATTCTACGACCAGGGCCTCAGCAGCCAACTGGGCGTCCTCGAACGAACTCTTCGCCGTGAGCGCCAACTGTGGCGTGATTGGACTGAAGCGCTCGCCGGAGATCCGGCAGAAAAAGCGATACGTGGCCACCCATTCACCCGCTCGTTCCTCGAATTCGTCCAGCAGCTCCGCCTCCGCCTGGGGCGCTCGCCATGAGAAGGCACCCTCGCCAGCCAGCCGCAACGGATCCGTGAAAAACCTGAGTTCTCTGCCAAGGGACTCCATCAACTTCAACAGCTCGTCGCTGGACACCTTCCGCTTCCCGGACTCGATGTTGCTCAGAATCTGCCGGTCCTTGAATCCCAACCGCTTGGACAATTCCGCCTGCGTCAGCCCGGCCTCCTTCCGCGCCAACGCCACCCGCTCGCCCACCATCTGGGCAAATTGCTCCTGGCTTCGTTCCTGTGAAATCATGCGTTCGTTGTTGAGAACGACAGTGTTCGATAAAACTTGATAAAGCAAGCTAATATTGCAAATTGTTTTTTGCAAGTAAATCCGCTCGGCCGAGGCGCAATGCTGTGAAAAAAACACGCAAAAATCCTTGTTGAAACCACCTTTCTCGAAAAGATTTGCCCTGAACGGAGAAAAAATCACAGATAATAGTCATGCTAATCGACTTCCGCGTCGGAAACTTTCGTTCCTTCAGGGACGAGCAGACTCTGAGCCTTGTCGCGAGCAAGCGGCTCGGCGACGAGCACTGCGCCCATTGCATCAAAGTGCCCGGTCTGAACGACCGTCTCCTGCGGGCCGGGGTCATCTGGGGCGCGAACGGGTCGGGTAAGTCGAATCTCTTCAAGGCGATGCGCTTTGCCGTCAATCTGATTCTCCACGGCACCGAACCAAAGAAGGCGGTGCCGTATCAGCCCTTCGCCTTTTCCGAGGAGCATCTCAAGAGCCCCATGGTCTTCGAGTTTCGCTTCATGATGTGGGACGAAGTCTATTCGTACGGATTCGCGGCGGATAGCCGCCAAATCCACGAAGAATGGCTGCTTCACCATGAGGGCGGGAAGACAACCACCCTCTTCGAGCGCGAAACCGCCGGCGAGGGCGAGATCTCAATGACCCTTGGAGCCCCCCTGAAGGGCAAGCGGCACCCGAAGGTCGCGGCCCTCTCCACCGTCGGCACCCGGAGGAATCAACTCTTCCTTACGTCGATCCGGGACAACATCGCGGCGGACGACTACGGCGAACTCCTCGAACCCGTGATCGAGTGGTTCGAGAAGCACCTGAGCTTCATCGGTCCGGACGATTCGTTCGTCCACCTTGCCGAGTTGATTGTCGCAGACGGCCAATTTGCGGAGTTCGCCGGCGACTTTCTCCGATGTTCCGATACCGGCGTGGGAGGCCTGAGCGTGGAGACAACGGAATTGGACCGGGAACACATGTTGGGTAGCCTTGATTCCGAGTCCCTCGACAAAATGCTCGCCTCCGCCGGCGAGGGCGACGTCATCGTGCTTGGCGGTCCGGATGGGACGCAGATCATCGTCGAGAAGGAGAAAGGCCCGAAGTTCAAGCTGCGCAGAATCAAGGCTGACCATCGAATCAAAGGTGGCGAAACGTCCGAGTTACCATTTGCCGAGGAATCTGATGGGACACGACGCCTCCTCGATTTGCTGCCGGCCCTCTATCAGCTCCAAAGCACCTGCAAGGTGTTCGTGATCGATGAACTCGACCGCAGTATGCACCCCAACCTCTCGTGGGAGTTTCTCCGATTCTTCCTGACCGCCTGTGAGGGCCGCTGCCGCCAGTTGGTCGTCACCACCCACGAGGACCGCCTGCTCGATCTCGAACTGCTGCGCCGGGACGAAATCTGGTTTGTCCAAAAGAACTCTGACGGCGCGTCCGAACTGCGTTCCCTCTCGGCTTACAAGGTCCGCAAAGACCTGAAGATCGACAAGGGCTACCTCAACGGCCGTTTTGGCGGTGTCCCCCAGATCGGACACCTCCTCGGCCTGCTGCCGGAGGCCACGGAATCCGCGGAAGCGGATCCGGACGAGCGTGAGGCCGTCAAGGCACCAGTGCGATCCGAAATCGACGAAAGCTCGGTGAAGAACGCCCCCGGCCACCTCGCCCGCCTCCAGGAGAAAAACCCCGTGGAGAGGGCCGAACGAGAGGCACGTCCCATCCACCAGATGGCCAAAGAGAAGGGCTGGACCAAGATCGACGAACTCGAACGCCGCAACACCGTCCGCGACGCGGCGAGAAAGCGTTCCGGATAAGACTGGGCCCGTCTTCCCGGGCGGACCCGGCGTTACGCCCCCTTCTCCACCCCGTTCTGCGCCGGCGGACCGGCTGTGTGAAGCGATGCCCAAGCGGGCGGGACATGCGGATCCGAGGAGTCGACCTCCAAGAAGGCTTGGCATGGCGAGGGGTGGCAGGCTATCCTCCGTCCAACGGAGGCGGGCAGCTCCATGGGCAAGAACGACTGAAGGGATTGGCGGGGCCGATGCCCGACCCTGACTCGTTCCCGGACATGTCAATGGACGCCAGCCGCGGCCGGGGTCGGTGATGAGATGGCAATCCCGATACGAGCTGGAAAACGACCACATCCAAGTGGCCGGGTTCGTTGCCGCCTCTGAAGAGGAGTGCCGCCAATACATTGCCCAACGGGTTTCCGCCAAACTCGCGGAAGCCGATGGAACGGAAGAGTTGCGCGGCCACCTCATTGACTTGAAGACGACCGGCTTTGATCTCGGCGGGCTAGCCGGACAGGTCGAATCCGCACCCCGCGTCAGAAATTGGGAGATTGGCGAGGCGTTCGCCGAACTGGTCCTCGAGGACGAGCACGAGGCCATGTTTCCCTGGCCGACCGGCTTCGACAAGCGGACCCGCAAGGCCAGTTTGCCCGGTCCGGATCTGGTCGGTTTGCAACGGCACAGTGCGCCCCGCTTCGTGTTTGGTCAGGTCAAGAGTTCCTCGGAGCAACGGCTGCCGCCCAAGGTGGTCAACTTGAACGACGATTGCCTGCGCAACCAGATGAGACAATTGCGCCACGGCTTGGCCGACCAGCACCAGCTCATCGGTTGGCTGCTGGTGCGGATGCGCGGAACCGAATGGGAGAGGGCATTCAACGAAGCTCTGGAGCGCTACGCGGATGGAGACCTGTGGCTTGTCGGGCTGCTGGTCAGCGGAGGCCGTGATCCCGATCCGAGGGATCTCAGTGGAATCTGCGCCGGAATCGGTCACGAGCCCGGACGGTCTGAAATGCGGCTGTTCGGCTTCTACCTGCCATTTCAGAAACACGAATGGGTTGACATCACCTACGGAGGGGAGGCAGCCCCGTGAGCGCATTTCCAACGAATATCCTCGTCGCAAAATCCGGCGGACGGGAAACGCTGGACCGCGTTGGATGCGATGCCAAGGTGTTGCTGGCCAAGACCGTCCTGAGAAGAATCTCCTCCCGCCACCGAGCAGCGGAGGAGCCGCTTCCCCCGGATACGCTGGCGTCACTCTCCGGTGCCTTGCACCTGATCGAACTTCGCGGGCTCGACCTGGCAACCGCGTGGCGCCGTGATGTCCGCTCCGCCGAAGGGATCGAGTTCCGTGACTACTGCTCATTGGCCTTCGATATCCGGCGCGTGCTCCCACTCGGAGAGAACGAGGACGCTAGGGTAAAGGCCGTGGTCCGTTTAGCCGCGGTCGGCGTGTTAGGGGACCGTAGCGCCGACGTCCGCCGTTACTTGAATGAGAATCCCTGGCCCGTGCCGGACCTCAGCGCCGACAAGGCCGGTTGGCCCAAGTTAGTGCTCTTCCGAGTCGCGGACGCCTTCCTCCGCGTGGTGCGCAAGAAGGACTGGAATGATCTCCACGCAATTGCCAAGGCCGTAGCCTCGCTCCGCGACAATCAGCGTCAATACGAGCGGGAATACCTCGATCAGGAGAACGGGTTGCGCCAGGTGGCGGCCATCGAGCTGGTTGCGTTCTATCAATTGGCCAAGGCCGTCGAACTTCTGGGCGTCTTTGTGGGCAAAGGGACACCGCGAACGGCGCTGGACGATGTGGAATTCCATCTCTCGCGTGCCATAAAGGCTGCGGATTCCGCCGGCATCATCGAGTTGGCGCTTCTCCTGCGCTGGATGAGCATGGCCGCCCGCGTCTTGATTCGCTCCTCCATCTGGCATCAATTGGCCGCCTACAACAGCAAGATGACGGATTTCAAGCGGGCGTTGACCGACGAAGTCCAGACCCGCCCGCTGTTCGAGCTGCTGCCGCCCCAGCGGGACGCAATCCAGGAGGTCATGAACATCGGAAACCGCGCCGTGGTCGTGGAAATGCCGACCTCCAGCGGCAAGACCTTGCTCGCCGAGTTCCGCATCATTCAAACCAAGGTGAACGTCGCCAACGCATGGATCGCTTACCTTGTGCCAACGCGCGCGCTCGTCAACCAGGTGACCGTTCGGCTCCGCCGCGACCTGAGCTTCCTGGGTTTCAAAGTCGAACAAGCCACCCCCGCCTACGAGTTGGATGCCTTGGAGGATGAATTGTTGGCCGCTCCAGACAGTTTCGACGTGCTGGTGACCACGCCGGAGAAGCTCGACCTGCTGATCCGAAGCGGCGCCGCCGGCCAGGACGACCGCCCGCTGGGATTGGTGGTTCTGGATGAAGCCCACAACCTTGGTGACGGCGAACGCGGACTGCGGAGCGAATTGGTGCTGGCCACGATCAACCGTGAATCGCCGGATACGCACTTCCTTCTCCTCACACCGTTCGTGCCGAACGGGGCCGAACTCGCCACCTGGCTCGACGACGAGCGCTCCCGCAGCGTCACTCCTTCGCTCGCCGTCAACTGGCAGCCCAACGAGCAGATGATTGCCCTCGCCTATCCCAAGGGCCGGGGACGGGTCTGGGGCCTCTACCTGAAGCCGCTGCACGTCCGTCAGCCCCACCGGATGCCTGTCGCGTTTGAGGACCGCGTGCCGATTGACTGCGATCGTCCGCGCGAAGCCACCCTGACCCGGGCCAAATCATCAAAGATCGGGGTGGCGGCCCTCGTCGCCGAAGCGCTTGCCTCCCGCGGAAGTTCCATCGTCCTGGCCTATTCTCCCACCGACTGCTGGAACCTCGCCGAGAAGTTGGCGCCGATGCTTCCGTGCAAGCAAAGCGACAAGCTCTCGCTGGTCCGGGAGTTCGTCGCGGCGGAGTGCGGAGAGGACTTCGTGCTTCACGCCCTCCTCGCAAGAGGGATCGGGGTCCACCACTCGGGCATCTCGCCGGAACTGCGGGCGCTCCAGGAATGGCTGACCGAGGAAGATGAACTCGCCGCCCTGGTGGCGACGACCACCGTCGCCCAAGGGGTGAACTTCCCCATCTCGAACGTCATCCTCTCCACCCACTACAAGCCGGTCCGCGTCGGCGAGACGTTCATCAAGGAAAAGCTGCGCCCGGGCGAGTTCTGGAACATCGCCGGGCGCGCAGGGCGTCTCTTCCATGACACTCTGGGTCTTGTCCTCTTCGCCTCCCAGAAGCCGAACGACGACGCTTTGGAAGGCTACGTCAACGAGAAGGTGGTGGAACTTGCCTCGGCCCTCGAGCAGATGATCGAGGATACCGTCGAGCGGGGTTGGGACCTGGACCTGCGGCGATTGACCCGCAACGACGCCAAATGGTCGAGTTTCGTGCAGTATCTCTCCCATTGCTACCGCTCGATCGGCGACCATTCCAAATTCCTCACCGACACCGAGAAGCTGCTGAAAAGAACCTACGCCTATCATCGGTTGGTTGAGCATCAGCCCGAGTTGGCGGAACAGTTGGTCGAGTCGACGAGAGTCTACGCCGAGCAACTGCGCAACCTGCCGGCGGGTGCCATGACGCTGGTGGACAACACCGGGTTCTCGCCGGAAAGCGTGATGGATCTGCTGCGGGAAAAGGAGTCTTTCACGCTCCAGGCCGACGAGTGGAGCCCGAGCCGCCTCTTCCGGGCCGGAGGCGAAGGCATGAAGGGACTGGTCGGCGCCCTGCTCAAAGTCCCCGAACTGAACATCCCAACCATCGGCGGCGGCGATGGAAAGTCGATTGCCGAAATGCTCGAAATGTGGGTCTCAGGCAAGAGCCTGCGCGAAATCGCTGACACCCACTTTGCCGACCTCCCGGATCTACGGAAGCGGCTCACAGAATGCTGTCGCACCGTCTACCGAACTCTGACCCACCAGGGCTCATGGGGAATCGGCGCCCTCCAGGCGATGAGCGGGATTGCCGAAGCGGACCTGCCGATGGAGGCGAAAGCGGAAATTCGAACCGTCCCCTCGATGATCTACTTCGGCGTCCCCACGGTCGAAGCCGTCCTTATGAGGAGTCTCGGCGTCCCGCGTTCGGTCAGTGTGTCCCTGGGCCGCAGGTTCGCCGATGCCCCCGCCGACACCCAATCCGAGCCCCGCCTTCAACGCGCTAGAAAATGGCTCGAAAACAGCAGCCCCGATTTATGGCAGGAGGCCACTCGCCAATCCAACGTGCCGATGGACGGAAAGCGAATGTGGAAAGCCTGGCGCATCATCACGGGCAGTCACCACGGTTAGTCCTATCCGTCCACATGCGGTCCACACACCTCTCCTTCCGGGGGACGGAAAAGGCTTTCCGTCCCCCGGCGCTCTCCACACTCCCACGCTCCAGTTTCTCACCCGGAGACCACCACCCCCGTAGCCGGGCCGCCCGCCCAAAACCGCCCACCGGCTGTTTCCACCGCCTCCCGCACCGGCCAATCGAGGGGGCAGCCGCATTGACGCAGCGTTCCCGTTCCGCTATCGACCCGTCATGAAGCAGGGGGCGAGGGAGACCACGGATCTCGGGCAACTCGAGGCGGTGCCACTCCGCACGATCTGGGAAGACGAAGCCGGTGACTTTACGCCTTGGCTGGCCCACCCGGAGAATCTCCGCCTCCTCGGCAATGCCCTCGGGCTTGAACTCGAAACGGAGACGGAGGAAGCCTCGGTCGGACCGTTCGCAGCGGACATCCTTTGCAAGGACACCGCCACCGACGAGTGGGTCGTAATCGAAAACCAAGTCGAGAAGACCGATCACCGGCACCTTGGTCAACTCATGGAGGAGTCACCTTGGTCTGGAGCAAGGACGGGGATGTCTGTTGCAGATCGGGAATCACGACCACGAACTTGAACATGGTCCTGGCGTGAGATCCGCATGCCGATGGTCCCGTGCGGCAAATCCGCCACCGCAACCAGCAATCATCCGCAGCAGTTCTTGAACTTCTTGCCGCTGCCGCAGGGGCAGGGGTCATTGCGTCCCGACCGCGGGAGGCTTGTCGGGGACGGGGGCCCGCACCGCCGGGTCAGGTCGGGACGAGCCCGGCGATATTTTCGCGATCCGGCGCAATTGGTCATGGCGGGTGCGGAGAGTCCGCTTCAGCGCAGGGTGGGCCTTGACTTTCCGGAAGAGGTTGAGGAACAGCCCCCACATGTCGTCATCCATCTCGGCTTCCA
>CAYPUM010000103.1:0-9676 GCA_964413545.1 uncultured Roseibacillus sp.
AAGGCCACGTCGTAGGCCGCACCGAGCTCGCAGATCTCGTCCCAGTGGGTGTAGAGGAACGATTCGCGGTGGTGGGAGAGGCACCACTTGGCCATGATCGATCCGCCGCGCGAGACGATGCCGGTCATGCGGCGGGCGGTGTGGGGGATGAAGCGCAGCAGGACGCCGGCGTGGATGGTGAAGTAGTCGACTCCCTGCTCGGCCTGCTCGACGAGAGTGTCGCGGAAGAGTTCCCATGTGAGATCCTCGACGCGGCCGTTGACCTTCTCGAGGGCTTGGTAGATCGGGACGGTGCCGATCGGGACGGGCGCGTTGCGGATGATCCACTCGCGGGTGGCGTGGATGTTCCTGCCGGTCGAGAGGTCCATGACGGTGTCGGCGCCCCATTGGGCCGCCCAGCGCATCTTCTCGACCTCCTCGTCGATCGAGGAGGCCACGGCGCTGTTGCCGATGTTGGCGTTGATCTTCACGAGGAAGTTGCGGCCGATGATCATGGGCTCGGCCTCGGGGTGGTTGATGTTGGCAGGGATGATGGCGCGGCCCGCGGCGATCTCGTCGCGCACGAATTCCGGCGTGATATGGCGGGGGACGCGCGCGCCCCAGGGCTGGCCGGGGTGCTGGTGGCGCAGGTCGTTGCGGGGGACCTGCCGGGCGGGGTCGAGTTCCGAAGGACGGGGCATCTCGTAGCCGGCGGGCGTGGGGAGGGGGATTCCGGATTGCAGATTCGAGGTTTCAGAGTCGTAGCGATCGTGGAGGGCGTTGAAGGCGGCCTCGCGTCCGAGGTTTTCGCGGATCGCGACGAACTCCATCTCGGGGGTGATGATACCATGGTCGGCGTACCATTTCTGGGTGACGGGGCGCCCGTTGGAGGCGCGGAGCGGGCGGCGCCGGAGGCCGGGGAACTGCTTGAGCTGGTTCCGGGGCGCCTTGTCCTCGTTGGACCGGCGGGCGTGCTGCCCGGAGAAGTAGCCGTCGTCCTCGGGCCGGGGGGCGCGCCCCTCGTATTCCTCGACGTCGCGGTGGGCGAGGATCCACTCCCGTCGGAGGGCCGGCAGGCCGCCGGCCGGGTCTCCGTGGAAGTCCGGATCGCCCCACGGCCCCGAGCAGTCGTAGACTCGCACCGGCGCATTGGGCTCGCGGCGGCCGTCGGGGTGGACCGTGTCGCTCAGCGAGATCTCGCGAAGCGGCACGCGCAGGCCGGGGTGGAGACGGCCGCGGGCGTAAATGCGTTTCGAGGAGGGAAAGTGGGACAATTTGGTTTGATGGTTGGTGGTTGCCGGGGAAGAGGTTCGGAATTCGACGGGATGGAAATGGAAACGCCGCGCGGGGTGGCGCGGCGTGGGGAGGTGGGCTTTGATGTCCGGACTCCCTGCGTCGGCATGACCCGCATCAGGTTCGGAGGGTTGATCCCGCGATCGTTGGGAAATCTCAGTGCCGCGGTCGTGGCACTCCCCTGTCGGAGAGGAGTGTCGAGTGCCGGGGGGCGGGTGTCAAGGGGGGGAATGGGGGGGCAGGCGGGAGTTGATGCTCACCCCAGCAATTCGCGGAGACGGTTGGTGGCGCCTCCCCGGTCGAGGCGCGAGGCCGCCACGTCGAGGACGAGCGCTTCCCAGGCGTCGATCCGCTGCGAGGGGAGACCCGCATCTGCGAAGAGGCCATTCTCCCGAAGAAACACGAGGCAGGCCGCGAGCGCCGCGCGCTTGTTGCCATCGATGAATGGGTGATTGTTGCAGAGGTAGAAAAGGGAGGCAGCCGCCACTTCGACCGGATCGGTCATGATCGGTTCGCCGCCGAAGGTTGCCTGCGGGGCCGCCAGGGCGCTTTCGAGGAGGCCTTCGTCCCGCAGACCGGGGCTGCCTCCATGCGCGGAGAGCACTTCGTCGTGAATCGCCTTGACCGCTGCCAGGGACAGGTGGGTAAACCCGCTCATCTCAGGGGCTATTTCGAAAGGCGCCGGAAGAGTTCGTCATTGGCCGACACAATCTCGGAAGCGGATTCCTTTGCCCGTTCCGGATCGATGAGCCGGCGGTCGAGGGGGACCAACGTGATGGCTCCCCTTTCGTGGACCGTGACGGAGAGCTGGTCGCCCTCCTTGAGGTGGGCCATTTCGAGGAGGGCGGCGTCGAGGATGATGCCTTTGGAATTGCCGATGCGCGTGATGGTCTTGATCATGGTAAAACAATGTATTACGGCCCCGATTCTGTCAAGCGGTGTTCTGCGGTCCGGTGTAGAGAGTCAATGGAAGTCGTGAGAAGCGGGGTCGAGGTGGGCGGGGAAGGGGAGGGGTTCGAGGTGGGTGGTGTAGAGGGTGCGGGTGCCGCCTTCGCCGATCTGGAGGCGTCCGCGGGCGAGGAGGAAGGGTTCGGTGGTGATGGTGAGGCGGTAGCGGTGGAAGGTGTCGCGCGGGACGAAGAGGTTCATGATGCCGGTTTCGTCTTCGAGGGAGATGAAGCAGTGTCCTTTGGCGGTTCCGGGGCGCTGGCGGCAGATGACCATGCCGGCGAGCGTGATGGAGGCGCCGTGGTTGAGAGAGGAGAGGTCCTTGGCGCGGTGGACCGGCGTTGAGCGGGGAGGGTGGTGCGAGGAGCGCCAGAGGCGCATCGGGTGAGGGCCGGTGGAGTGGCCCTGGGTGGCGTAGTCGGTGGCGAGGCGGTCGAGGCCGGACATCGGCGCGAGGGGCGTCTCGTCCGGCGGGGTTGGATGTTTGATGTTCGGTGTGCGATAGGGAGGGGGTTCCTCGGCGGCGCGGGCGGGTGGGTCCACCGGTTGGGGACCGGTGAGCGTTGGCGGCGCGGCGAACAGGTCGTCGTGTGGTTCCTGTTCGACCTCCCAGAGGGCGGCGCGGCGGTGGGGGGTCTCGGGGAGGCCGTTGAGGGCGCCGGCGGCGGCGAGGAGGCGGCGTTCCTTCCGGTTGGGTCGGACGCGCGTCAGGAAGTCCGGGAGGGATGCGAAGGGGGAATGGGAACGGGCCTCGACAAGGCGCTCGGCGGCGCCGAGGGAGAGCCCCTTGAGGCGGTGCAGGCCGAGGCGGAGGTGGCGGTCGTCGATGACGGTGGTTTCGTAATCCGAGTGGAGGACGGAGACGGGGCGGGCCCGGACGCCGTGGCGTTTGGCGTCTTCGAGGAGGGAGGAGACGGAGTAGAAGCCCATGGGCTGGTTGTTGATGAGGCCGGCGTAGAACTCGGCGGGACGGTGGACCTTGAGCCAGCACGAGGCGTATGCGATGAGGGCGAACGAGATGGCGTGGCTCTCGGGGAATCCATAGAGGGCGAAGGAGCCGATGGCATGGACGACCTTGTCCTGGACGAGGAGGTCGATGTTGCGTTCCGACATGCGCCGGCGGAGTTTTCGGGAGATGGCCTCCATGCGCTCGTCGGAGCGCTTGAAGGCCATGGCGCGACGGAGTTCGTCGGCCTCGGCGCCGTCGAAGCCGGCGATGATCATGGCCATGCGGAGGACCTGTTCCTGGAAGAGGGGCACGCCGAGGGTGCGCCCGAGGACGGGCTCGAACGCGGGGTGGATGAAGTCGACCGGTTCGCGGCCGTTGCGGCGGTTGAGGTAGGGGTGGACGAGGTCGCCCACGATGGGGCCGGGACGGATGATGGCGACCTCGATGGCGAGGTCGTAGAAGGTTCTGGGCCGCATGATGGGGAGGGTCGCCATCTGGGCCCGGGATTCGACCTGGAAGGTTCCCACGGTGTCGGCGCGGCACAGGAGGTCGAAGGTGGCGGGGTCGTCCTTGGGGAGGCGGGCGAGGTCGACCGGGCGGCCGCGCCGGGTGCAGATGCGGAGGGTGTCTTCCATGGCGGCGAGCATCCCGAGGCCGAGGAGGTCGATCTTGACGATTCCGAGGTCCTCGCAGTCGTCCTTGTCCCACTGCACGATGGTCCGGTTCGGCATGGCGGCCGGTTGGAGGGGGACGACGGCGTCAAGGCCGGTGTCGCAAACGATCATGCCGCCGGAGTGCTGGCCGAGATGGCGGGGGAGGGCGAGGGCTTCGTGATAGAGGTGGAGGAGGGGCTTGAAGCGCGGGTGGGACGGCGGGATGCCGGCCTGCGCGATGGTGGCTTCGAGATCGGAGACCTTCCCGCGGGGGCAGAAGGCGTCCATGCTTTGATCTTCGGCGGGCGATGGATCTCCGATCTTCGATCCTGGATCTTCGATGTTGGGTCCTTGATGTACGGGACGCGATGTGTGACGGTCGTGGCACGGGGCGTGGTTCCGGGCGGGGCTTTCGTCCCGGTTGTCGTGGATCTTGGGGGAGGAGGCGAGGTTGGAGAAGCGGCCGGCGATCGAGCCGGGGAAGCCGAGGACCTTGGACATCTCGCGGAAGGCGGAGCGGGGGCGGCAGGTGATGACGTTGGCGGTCATGGCGGCCCCGCGGGGGGCGTATTTTTCGTAGACGTGCTGGATGACGGCCTCGCGGCGGTCGCCGGAGGGCAGGTCGAGGTCGATGTCGGGCCAGGAGCGGCGGTTCTCGGAGAGGAAACGCTCGAAGAGGAGGCCGCCTCCGACGGGGTCGACCGCCGTGATGCCGAGGCAGTAGCACACCGCGGAGTTGGCGGCCGAGCCGCGGCCCTGGCAGAGGATGCCCCGGGACTCGGCGAACCGGACGATCTCCCAGACGATCAGGAAGTATCCCGGGAAGCCGAGGCGGGCGATGAGGTCCAGCTCGTGGTCGAGCTGGGCGCGGATTTTATTACTCAGCTTACCGTAGCGGCGGCGGGCGCCCCGGAAGGTGAGTTTGCGGAGGAGGCGGGCTTCCTCGCCGGGGGCGAGGGGGCGGCCGTTTTCGTGATAGGAAGGGAACCTGTATCCGAGGTCATCAAGGGTGAACTCGATCCGCTCGGCGAGGCGGCGGGTGTTGTGCAGGGCTTCGGGGAGGTCGCGGAAGAGGCGGGAGATCTGCCGGGGGTGCTTGAGGCGCCGCTCGGGGTTGGCGGCGAGGAGGGTTCCGGCCTTGTCGAGGGTGGTGTGGTGGCGCAGGCAGGTGAAGGCGTCGGCCAGGAGCCGGTCGCGGCGGCGGGCGAAGAGGGGGGCGTTGGAGGCGATCAGGGGGAGCCCGAGGTGTTTCGCGAGGTCGCGCAGGAGGGTGTTGAGGCGTTCCTCGCCGCGGACGTGATGGCGGGTGAGTTCGACGCAGACGTTGCCGGGGCCGAAAGCGGAAGTCAGCCAGCGGGCGGCTTCCATGAGATCGTCCCGGGCGGGGGACCGGAGGCTTTCGGGCGTCAGGAGCGCGACGAGGCCGGAGGTCCGGGCAGGGAATTTCAGGTCCGGGATTTGAGATCCGCAACAATGGAGATCGGTGAGGAGGCGGCAGAGGTTCTGGTAGCCGGCACGGTTCTCGACCAGGACGGGAAAGGACAAATCCGGGATCTGAGATCCGGGATTGGAGATTTCAAGGGTGGCGCCGACGAGGGCGCGCAGGCCGTGTTCCATGGCGGCGTGATGGGCGCGGGCCGAGCCGTAGACGCCCATGTGGTCGGGAAGGGCGAGGGCCTCGTACCCGAGTTCCGCGGCCCGGCGGACGAGGTCCTCGGGTTGGCTGGACCCGCGCAGGAAGGAAAAGGCGGAGCGGGCATGGAGTTCGACGGTCATGGATTATTTCACGGGATCACCCGTATAAGCCTTCGAGGGTCCATTGGGGGATTGTTTTCTTCGTGTCTTTGCTGTTTCGGGGCGGGTGGCAGGCGAGGCGGAGGAGGGTGTGGTCTTCGAGTTGGAGGTCCCACTCGACGCGTTGCCAGGCTTCCTCGGGGTCCCACCATGAGCCGGAGAGGGGGAAGGGGCCGTGGACGGCGGTGACGGCGCCTTGGTGGGGGCCGGTGAGGAGGGCGAGGGGATGGTGGTGACGGCCGCGGGGTTCGGAGGCGACATGGACCGGGATCGGGGGACGGTAGCGGCGCAACGGCAGGGCGGTGGCGGTTTGGCGGGATTGGTGATGGGGTGTTGGGGGTGGCGGGGAGGGGATTTGAGATTTGAAATCCGAGATTTGGAATTGGTCGGGCTGGTGGGTGTCGAGGGGTCGGGGGGTTCCGAGGCGGCGGGGGCCGAGGAGGGCATCGAGGCGCGCGAGGGTGTCGGCGAACTTGTTGGGGTCGCGAAGGGAACGGTCGAAGAGGCGGGGCTGGGCCTGGGCGGGGAGGGTGGGGGTGAGGGCCAGGGACCATGCCACGACGGGAGAAGGCGCGGTGACGGTGTCGAGGTGGGTTTGGAGGAGACGCAGGAGGGTGAGGGGGTCGCGGGTGGGTTCGGGGAGGCGGAGGTCGCGGAGGTGGAGGTCGCCGTCGTCGAAGGTGAGGGTGAGGCGGGCCGCGGCGGCGGCGCGCCGGGAGGCGGCGAGGCGGGAGCAGAGCGTGTCGAGGCCGCGGCGGAGGAGGAAGAGAAGCGGTTCAAGGGTGTCGAGAGGGTGGTCGAGGTCGCGGGAGGTCCGGTAGTGTTGCGACGGGCGGTGGAGGCGGAGGAGGCGGAGGTGTTTGCCGTGGAGGATGTCGTGGAGGCGGGCGGCGTCCGGACCGAGACGCTCCGCGAGCCCTTGGCGGGGGAGGGCGGCGAGATCGCCGAGGGTGGAGAGGCCCCAGAGCGTCAGCAGGTCTGAATGCTGAAGGATGAAGGATGAGTGCGAGGTGCGATTGCTCGATGTTCGGTCTTCGATGTTTGATCTTTGATGTTCGATGTTTGAGTTTGGTTCTTCGGGTTGTGGTGTGAGGTTGGCGAGTTTGGCGAGGTGGGCGAGGGGGAGGGAGAAGAGGGCCTCCCGGAAGGCGGGGGGGAGAGGGGGGGGGATTTTGGATTTCAGATTTTCGATTTTGGATTTCAGAGGGGTGATTTCGGATTTCAGGGGGGTGATTTCAGGGTCGGCCTCTCTGGCAGGGAGTCCCCAGTCCCTGATCTCGAACTGTGGCTCGGGGGTGAAGGAGAGGCGGGAGGAGGTTGCGGGGCTGAGGGAGGCGAGGAGGGCGAGGTCGGGAGTGGGGGCGAGGGCGAGGTGGAGCGGAAGGCGAAGGACGGTGGCCTTGCGGAGGGCCTGCTCGACCCAGGCCGGGGGGTCGGACCGCGAATGAGGGAGGGTGAGAAGGTCGAGAAGGAAGGCGCCGGGCGCGGTCTCCTCGAAATCAGGGCTGAGGGAGGCGGCGAAGCGCCGGAGGTCGTTCTGCGACCGGCGTTCGAGAGCGGGGTCGGGCGGGAGGAATTCGAGGCCGGCACAGCGCGCCATGGCGCGGGTGGTGGAGAGGCCGGGGGCGACGCCCTGCCGGGCCGCGGCCCGGTTGACGGCCCGCAGGAGGGGCGTGCCCCGCGCGGAACCGGGACCGACGAGGGCCGTGGGGACGGCCGCGGCCTCGGGGTTGTCGCGCAGGAGGACCGCGAGGGGAAAGGAGGGGATATGGAGGGCGGCGAACATGGCGGGCGCTGCGCGCCGGTCTTCGATTTTGGAGGTTCGATCTTTGATCTTCGAAGACGTTGCTTCGGGGCTTGGAGGTTGGGGCTTGAAGTTTATTTGGGAATTGGGGCGTGGAGTTTTATCGAGAGGACGGCATTGTGTTCCGGGGGGTTTGGGGAGGTGGCTATTACCATTGCAGGAGGCGGGTGACGGCGGTGCGGAGGGCGGTTTCGAGGAGGGCGGCCTCGCCGTGGGTGAGGGGGATGGAGACTTTGCGGACTGATTTGTCGGCGGCGTTCTGCCGCGAGATGCTCATCAGGTAGGGGGCGTGATCGCGGTCGGAGCGGGCTTCGAAGTCGAAGGCGCTGTTGGCGTTTTCGGACTGGTGGAAGAGTTTGGCCTGCGGGAGGCGGCGTTGGAGGACGGCGAGGGCGGCCCCGAGGTCGGAGAGGCCCCACTTCATGGTGATCTTGTTGTCCCAGTCGAACTGCTTTTCGCCGGACTGGTTGGCGGCGTCGACGAAGACGGAGGATTTGGCGGGGTTGAGGCCGAAGCGGATCACGCCGCCGGTGCCGCGGCGGTTGGGCTTGTAAAGGGGGAGTTCGGGAAGCCACGCGGGGGTGGCGGATGGTTCGAGTGTGCTTTCTTTCATGGCTGGACTGTTCCTGAGAACAATCGGATCGTTGCCGCCGGCGGGGGAGAGCGCAAGAAAAAAGTTGTTCAAGGAAACAGTTTTTTGACACGGGGGTGGAGGCGGGCTGCACCTGTGGGTTGTGGATCCTTCAATTCGGGGGTCATTCTTGACAGCCGGGTTCGAACCCTTTTCGGTGGGGGCCCGAGGACTTGATGGCGACGATTTTTCTTTCGCATCCGGCGTGTGCGGCGCACCGGATGGCGCCTGCGCATCCGGAATGTCCGGATCGTCTGAGTGCGATCGAGACGTATCTGATTCAGGAGAGCGTGCTGGATTACGTGCAGCCGGTGGAGGCGCGGCATGCGACGGCGGAGGAGCTGAGGCGGGTGCACAGTGCCGATTACCTTGATCATCTGGCCGGGTTGGCTCCGGAAGAGGGGCTGGTGGAAGTCGACATCGACACGCAGATGGGGCCGGGGACGATGGAGGCGGCCTTGCGGGCGGCGGGGGCGGTGGTGCACGCCGTGGACGTCGTGTTGGCGGAGGGCGGGAATGCCTTCTGCAACGTGCGGCCGCCGGGGCATCACGCCACGCGGGAGGGGACCTTGGCGTTCTGCTTCCTGAACAACGTGGCGGTGGGGGCGGCGCACGCTCTCGAGGCGGGAGGATTGGAGCGGGTGGCGATCGTGGACTTCGACGTGCATCACGGCAACGGGACGGAGGACATCTTTCGCGACGACGAGCGGGTGATGTTCTGTTCGATCTACCAAGAGGGGCTTTACCCGGTGGTGGAACCGGTTCCGCGGCCTGGGCGCTACGTCAGCGTGGGGATGGCGCCCGGGTCGGGTAGCGTCGCGTTCCGGGAGGTGGTCGACGGGCGGTGGCTGCCGGCGTTGGAGGAGTTTGCGCCGCAGATGATCCTTGTTTCGGCGGGCTTCGACGCGCACACCTTTGACACTATCGGCGACCTCGACCTGGTGGATGACGATTTCCGATGGGTGACCCGGCAACTCCTCGAGGTGGCCCGCCGCCACGGCGGAGGGCGTTTGGTGTCGTGCCTCGAGGGCGGCTACGAGCTGGCGACCCTGGCGCGGGTGGCCGGCCTTCATATCCGGGAATTGATGGGGGTCTGAGCGCGTGGACGAGGCGGGAAGGATGTGCCGCCAGCCCGGCCGGGGCGGGCAGCCGGGGAAGGATCCCTTCTGACGAGGTCAGGCGCCGGGCGATCCGATCTCGTTTTCGAGCAGGTACAACCCGCTCTTTCCCGGGGCGGCGAGGTCGAGGTCGCCGTCGGCGTCCACGTCGGCGGCCATGGTATTGATACCGAAGCCGACGCCCTCGTCCTTGGTGAGCACCTGCCGGTTCCATATTCCCTCGGCGCGGTCGTAGCGGTAGAGCATGACGCAGGGGGGCTCCTTGGCGCCGGGGTCCCTGCCGTTGTGAGCGCGGAAGCGTTTGCCGGTGACGATTTCCCGTTCTCCGTCGTCATCGAGGTCCACCGCCAGCAGGAAGTGGACCTGGGACCAGGTTTTGTCGATCTCCACCCGTTCGAAGGGGTGTCCGGCCTTCCCGGGGTTCTTCAGCCAGAAGACGGACTTGCAGAACCATGCCGCATTCACGGCGTCGGTGTGCCCGTCCCCGTCCACGTCCAGCGGGAGGTT
>CAYPUM010000104.1:0-9633 GCA_964413545.1 uncultured Roseibacillus sp.
GGCGAGGAATGCGCGAGATAAAGGAAGAACCGCTTCTTGCCGCGGAGCCCCTGCTTCACGAACTCGACCGCGTAATCGCTGAACGCGTCCGTCGCGTAGAAGTCATCCGGGTCGTAGCTCAACTCCGGATAGCGACCCTCGGGAAGACGCCGGTAGCGGCTCATGTCCCACTGCCGCTGGCTGTGACCCTGGATGTAGCCGAAATACTCGTCGAACCCGCGGCTGATCGGATCCTCGCTTCGGCCCACATGCCACTTTCCTACGCCGTAGGTCGCGTAGCCGGCGGCCTTCAGCACTTCCGCCAACGTGACGCAGCTCTTGTTGAGCCGGTTCCGGTAGGCCGGGCCGCGCCTCCCCGAGCGATCCGGCCCGGTGAAATCCGCGATTCCCGCCTGGTGCGAGTATAGCCCGGTGAGCAGGGACGCCCGCGACGGGCAACAACGCGCCGAGTTGTAACTCTGGGTGAAACGAAGCCCGTTCGCCGCCAGCCGGTCGATCGCGGAGGTCTTCACCTCGCCGCCATACGCACCGAGGTCCGAATACCCCATGTCATCGAACAGAATCACGATGACATTCGGGGGTCCCGCAGCCGCGCACCCACCCAGAGTGCAGGCAAGGACAGCGAGCCGCCACAGCAGTCTTCTCATATCGGCGAAAAACATATCGACGGGCCCGGCGGGAACCGGGAGGCACCCGGCAGGGCCGGCTCCTCTCCCGGCATCTCGGGCGCCTGCATGGGATTAACGGACCACCACGAGCAATCATTTCACCCGGGTTCAGGCCTGCCTCCCGCTCCGCCGGGACCGTCATGGCCGCGCTGACTGCGCCTTGGCCGAACTTTTTCCTCTTCGACTGTTCTGAACCTCTGATCCATGGTGGGTTGCGTTAGGATCAGGTTGCGCGATTCCCATGAGCGCAAAACTCGGTTGGGTTTGCTCTAAGGTGCTTGTAATCAAATTGTTGCGATGGAGGCTCTCGAGGTGCTCAAGTATATGACGGGCGGATTTTTTCGCTGAGCGCGGACGATATGGAGGGCTTTTTGTCCGATCTGGGCGGTTTTCGGGTTGTCCCGCCCCCCCCGTTCGAGCGATCCGCGAGGCGGCGGCCCGGACCGGCTGTTCGGGTTTCAGGGGCCGGGAGGGCATCGGCCTGCAGAGCGGTCAAGACAATTGGCTTGCACAAGGAGACAACTTGTCACCGATGAGTCAGGATTCGAGTCCCGCCTTGATTGATGACGAGCGGAGCAGGGGATCGAGGAAGTTGGCCGTGATGATCAGAAGGGCGCCGGCATAGAAGGCGGGATGAAGTTGCTTGTGCTCGCTGAAAAGAACGGCGCCGAACAGAATGCCCCACACCGGCTCGAAGTTCATGATGAGATTGGTCTGGAAGGCGGTGATGCGCCGGAGAAGCTGGATGTGCCAGGTGTGGGCGACCACCGTGCAGAGCACCGCCAACGCGAGAAGCGGAAGCCAGTCGGCCGCACCCGGAACTTCGAAGCGGAATCCCGGAACAAGGGCAATGAACAGGCCCGAGACAAGGAAGGCGCCGGCCAACTCATAAAGCAGGAGAGTCCGCGAGGAGTGACCGGCGATCATGAAAAGGCGATTCAGCACCGGAAAGGTCGCGGCCAGCAGCGCGCTGGCCAGACCCACGATCAAGCCGGGCAGGGCGCCGCCCTCGCAACCCGCGATGAGAAGGATTCCCACGATCACGATTCCGCCGGTGATCAGCTCCGAGGACCGCACCCGCCGCCGGAAGATGAGAGGTTCGGTGAGCGCGGTGAAGGCGGAGACCGTCCCGAAGGCCGCCAGCGCAATCGAGATGTTCGCGAGGTCGATCGACCAGAAGAAGCCGATCCAGTGGGCGCCCAACAGGCAGCCGACGCCGAGGACCGGGAGGATCATGCGGCGCGGGAGACGCCGAAGCGGCGCCACCGCCGCCAGCCATGTCCACATCAGCAGCCCCGCCAATGCCGTCCTCCACAACACGATGGAAGGCGCCGCGATCTCCATGAGCCGCCCCAGGACCGCCGTGAAGGCCAGCAGAACCACAAGGAAGTGAAACTGGAGAAGAGGAGGCATGGGAATGACGAATGACGAATGGGTGATGGCGGTCTGTCATTCGTCACTGGGTATTTCGACATTCATTATTTTCTTCAGGACATCCCGTCTTTCCGGTTTCGAGGGTCACGAGGTCTTTCCATGTCTGGCGCTGTCGCACCACGCGGGCCCGGGCGCCGTCGACCATGATTTCGGCCGGGGTGGGGCGGGAGTTGTAGTTGGAGGCCATGGTGAAGCCGTAGGCGCCGGCGCTCATGAGGGCCGCCACGTCACCCTGCCGGAGGTCGGGAATGCGCCGGTTCTCGCAGAAGAAATCGCCCGTTTCGCAGATGGGACCTACTACGTCTCCCGTCGTGATTTGGTCCGCGGGGATTTGCCGGACCGGGACGATTTCGTGGCGGCCTTGGTAGAGGGCGGGGCGGATCAGGTCGTTCATGCCGGCGTCGACGATCCGGAACGACTTCTCGCGTCCTTCCTTCTCGTAGAGACAGGTGGTGAGGAGCACTCCGGCGTTGCCGGTCATGTAACGGCCGGGCTCGAAGAGGATCCGCATGCCGAGCGGCTGCAGGCGCGGGATGATCGCGGCGGCGTATGCCTCGATGGTGAGCGGCGGTTCGGCCTGTTGCCGCCACCATTCGACGGTTCCCGATTCGAGGGCCGGGTCGTAGACGATGCCCACCCCGCCTCCGATGGAGAAGAACTCGAGCTCGTGGGCGGCGCGCAATTGCCCGACGAGGGGGACGACCCGCTCGATGGCCTCGACGAACGGATCGGCGCTGTCGAGTTGGGAACCGATATGCATCTGGATGCCCCGGACCAGGATGTGGGGGAGATTGGCGGCCCGCTCGTAGACGGCCGGGGCCGCGTCGTGGTCGATGCCGAACTTGTTCCCGGAGCGGCCGGTCGAGATGTACTTGTGTGTTTTGGGGTCGACGTTCGGGTTGACGCGGATGGCGACCGGTGCGGCGCGCCCGAGGCGCCCGGCGAGGGTGTTGATGAGTTCGAGTTCCGCGACCGACTCGACGTTGAAACAGTAGATGTCGTGATCGAGGGCGTAGGTGATCTCCTCGGCGGTCTTTCCGACCCCGGCGAAGGTGCAGTTTCGCGCCGTGCCCCCGGCCTCGAGAACGCGGAAAAGCTCCCCGCCCGACACGATGTCGAAGCCGCTGCCGAGATCCGCGAGGATTCGGAGGACGGCGAGGTTCGAGTTCGCCTTCACGGCGTACGCGATATGGTGGTCCAGCGGGGCGAGGGCCGCATCGAGACGCTGGTAGTGGTCGCGGATCGTGTTTGCCGAGTAGACGTAGAGGGGGGTGCCGTGGGTTGCGGCGAGGCCGGCGAGGCTCACGTCTTCGCAGTGCAGGGCGCCGTTCTTGTAGTGGAATAGGTGCATCGGGAGGCCGGGCGCGGGGCACTGTGATCGGATGGGGGCTCAAATCAAAATGAAAAGACGCGAACGATTCGGCCGAGGAGGTCCTGTTCGACGTCTTTGCCGCCCACCCCGCGCAGACGTGTGGCGGCGAACCGGCTCAGGCGGACGTGTGCGAAGCGGCGCGGGTCTGGTTCGGCCGGGGCGTCGAGCCGGACCGAAGTCACCCTCGGCCCGAGCGCGATGTGGTAGACCCGGTTTGGGGGGAGCGTGAGGCGGGTTCTCACATCGAGTTCGGTGAAGAAGCCCTTGCGGCGATGGGCGATCTCGTGGGAGGGGCCGTTGCGGTCGCGCATGTGGTGCAGGTTGCTCTTGGGGAAGCCGAAGCCCTGCGAGCGGCAGGAGTAGGTCAGAGTCCCGCCGGGCTCGATTTCGAGGGCGCCTTCGAGGTCGAGGTTGAGGGTGATGGTGTCGGGGAGGAGGACGCCGGGCGGACCGAGCACCTTCGTGGTGGCGTCGGAATATGGCCATGCCAGCGAGACCGCCCCGATCAGGAGGACCAGTCCGGTCGCGGTGAGCGCCGGGATCCAGCGAGGGACCCGGGTTGCGGCGCCTTCCTCCGGCTCGTGGAACGGGGCGCAATGCAGGCGAAAGGCATGAAAGAGACCCGCCGACACAAACCACATCACCCCGGCCGCCCACAAGGTGTCACTGGCAAAGTGCCCGCCTTGGGTCGTGCGCGCCATGCCGAGGGCGGCGCCGAAGACAACCGCCCCGAGCAGCACCAGACCCCCGGTGCGCCGCCGTCCGAGCGCAAGGAAGACCAGCCCGGGGGCGAAAAAATAGAAACCCATCGTGGCGTGACCGCAGGGGAAGGACTTCCCCGGGCTCGATGGATCGATAGTCATGAGCGGCTCGAATCGATGCTCGCCTCCGAACTCGATCACCTCCCGCGGCCGGGGCCGGCCCCAGTGGTCCTTGAGAAGGGCGTTTGTCACGAGGCCCGCTCCGATCGCAAGAACCAGAACCAGATAGGCGGAGATCTTGCGATAACGTGAAAGTCGCGGGCGGCCGATCCCCAGCATGAGGAGACAGAAGGCGCCCACCGCCACCAGAAACCCGGGGAAGACCCCGAAATGGTAGATCCCCTGCCAGATGAAGCCGTCACCCGCCGGCCACTTGTCGCCCGGCGCGTGGTAAAACGGCCGCGCCACCGCGAGATCAAGATCGGTCACCATGAAGAGCACGGAGCCCGACGCGAGCACCAGAGCTGGAAGGATGTAAAGGAAGAGAATCCAGCGACGCGACACGGCGGGAGAGTTTTCCGCTTCCCGGGTGCGGTGTAAAGTGGCGAGAAGTCCGAGCAGTGTCGGAACGATCACGCGGGGCGATTTGGCTTGCCTTGCAGGCGTGCAACCTGAGGGTGAGCGTGTGACGGGATCGAGCGGGATGGGCCGGGACCTTTGCATCGTCTGGCGGACGTTTGCCGGGACATTTCGCGGGGCGGGAATGAAGGTGTTGGGCCGGGTGCTGGTGTTCTTCGTCTTGAGCGGCGTGGTCCTGTTTCCGTTGGATCTTGTCATCCTTGAGTGGGTGCGCTCCCCGGACATCGGGGGATTGGAGCGAGCCGAGGAGTTCCTTGACTTCTGGGGGGACTTCCTGCCGTTCAACGTGGGGATCACCGCGGTCCTCCTTGCCGTCGGCTGGATGCGCCGGGATCCGTGGGTCAGGCGGGCCGCTTTCGCCTTCCTCCTTGCCGGCATCCTGAGCGGGGCGACCGCGCGTCTCTTCAAATTTTCGACCGGCCGGGCCCGTCCTTCGGCGGTGGAAGACCGTGCTCTGCACTGGGTGAGCTTCGAGGGCCCTTCGCTCAAGGCGAGCTACCATGGCTATTTCTCCGGGCATACCGCGGCCACTTGGGGAAGCGCCACCGCCATCTTCATCCTTTGCCCGCGTTTTGGCGGAATCGCCCTCCTCTTCGCCGGAGCGGTGGGCTGGTCCCGCCTCTACGGCAACCATCACTTCCCCTCCGATGTCGCGCACGGCGCCGCGTGTGGCGTCGCGTGGGGCTGGCTGGTGGCGCGCGACCTTGCCTTGCTGAAAAAACGCCGGCAGCTCGACGACCCCCGCGCCACTCATCCCCGGCGGGGGCCCCGACCCCCGACCTAAGCCTCGGGTTCAGGAGTCAGGAGAGGATCGGCGGTGGAGGCTGGCGCCTGATCCCTGACCCCTTGCACCTTGGCCGAGCCGGGATGCCCGGAGAACGGCGTCGGGATTCCGGAGGGCGTGGAGTTCGACGATGCTGCTGGTGGCGGGGCTGAAGCCGAATGACTTGGCGACGGGCCGCCAGCCGGCGGCGTGGAGTTGGCGGAGGCGGCCGGCACGGTCGCGGGCGGGATCGAGGGGGTGGTTTTCGATGGCGGCGGGGAGCGAGTCCTTGTCGAGCCGCCAGCGGCGGCGCTCGACGACCACCCATTCCGTTTCGGGCTGCTCCTCGCCGGGGAACTTCCATCGGTATCCCCGGTCGTCGTGGAAATACCAGACGAGGCTTGGTTCGGTGAATCCGATGGCGGAGGCGGGGCGGGTGAGGGGCTGGTCGAGGGCGGCACGAAGGCGGAGGGTGGCGTGTCCGCGGCGCAGGTTCTCCGAGACCGGGATGAGGATGAGGGAGGTGGCCACGACGCACGCGATGGCGTTGGCGGGCCGCCGGCCCCACGCATGGCCGGCCCCGATGCCGAGGGTGACGAGAGCCGCCGCGAGGCCGAAGGCCGTCAGGAGAAACAGGCGGGCGTCGGTGAAGTTGCCGGCAAGGCGGAGACTGCCTGAGACGAGGGCGCCGGCCCCAAGCAGGGGAAGCACGATGGCGAAGACCGCAAGAAGGCGAGTGACCCATCCCCGCGGATGTTCCCGTTCCGTCAGAAAGAGGAGCAGGAAGAAGGCCGGGTAGCCCGGCAGGATGTAGTGGGGCAGTTGCGTGGCATAGAAGGAGAAGATCAGGAAGGGCGCAAGGAACCACGCGAGAAGGAATGTGCCCGCGTGCCCGTCGTCCTTCCAGCTGTTCTTCAAAGCGTGCGGGATGCGGGGGCTCCACGGGAGGAGAAACGGAAGCATCGCCAGGAGGTAATAGACTCCCGGGATGTAGAGACGGTTGTTGAAGGCGTCGACGCCCCGTTCGACGACGTGTTTGCCGAGGCCGACCCCGGCGAAGGCCCCGTTCGTCATGACGAGGGCCGGGATCGCCCAGGCCGCGATGATCCCGAGCGAGACCGGCAGCCCCGCGACGAATTGCGCGAAGAGGAATCCGAGGTTCGGCGTGGGTCGCTTGCGGAGCCGGTTCGCGCCGCCCCAAAGGAGAATTGCGAGGAGCGGAATGAGATACGCAAGGGGCCCTTTGGCAAGGAAGCCGAGGGCGATGGAGCCGTGCAGGACCCAGAACCAGGGTCCGAAAAACCCGCCGCCGCGCCCCGCCCGGTGCAGCTCCCAGAGGGCCCGCATCGTGAGGACGAGAAAAAGGATGAGCGGCATGTCGGCCACCGCCATGCGCCCGTGAAAGAGAACCTGCAGGCAGGTCAGCCAGCCCGCCCCGGCAAAGAAGGACCGCAGCGGGTCGCAGCCGAGGCGGCGGGCGAACCCGAACAGCAGCAGGCCGCAGAACAGCGCCGCCTCCGTCGAGTGCAGGCGGGCCGCGAATTCGTTCGTGCCGAGGAGCAGGAAATGAACTCGCATCCACCAGTAGGTGAGAGGCGGTTTGTCAAAACGATACTCGCCGTTGAAGTAGGGGACCACCCATTCGCCGCGGGCCATCATCTCGACCGTGGCGTGGGCGAAACGGGGCTCGTCGCGGTCAATCAGAGGGAGGTTCCAGGTCCCCGGCAGGAGGGTGAGGAGCGCGAGGAGGACCAGTCCTTTCCGCGGGTGGCGCCTGATTGCCTCGAGGTGCACGCCCTTCGATACGGGCCGCGGGCCGCCGGAAAAGCGAAAAAGGGGTCAGCCGGCAGTTTTCGCGCTCCTCCGTGGTCAGGAGTCGACGGGCGGCTCTTCGTGGCGGAGGGACTTCCTGAGGTCGAGGAAGAGGTTGTAGAAAGCGACGAAGCAGGGGAAGGCGTTGGAGAGGACGCCGACCGAGTCGGTCTTGCCGAACACGAAGTAGCCGAGAAGGGACACACTGCCGATCACCGACATGACCCAGAAGATGCGCGGCATGGTGACCTGACGGGCCTTGCGGCTGGCGAGGAACTGGGGCAACCAGCGGAGCCCGAACATGAAGACCCCGAAGTATCCGATGAGTTTCCACGGGTAGAGCAGAAGGGGGCGGCCCCAGAGCTGGCCTTCAAAAAACGGCCGGTGCATGAAATCGTCGCCGAGCGGCTCGGTCACGGCGTGGGCGATGATGGTGAGGAGATCCATGGCAGAAGGATGGGAGTAGGGTTGGGGAATGACAGGTGACCGCGGCGTGGATGGCCAGCGGGGCAGGCCGCGGACCGGGTGGCGATCAGGGACTCCGGGCGGGTCGCGATTCGCGGCGCGATCAGGGCCGTTTCTCGTCCCCGGGCGTTTCGTGATTGGTGACTTTCTTCGCTGGTTTCTTTACTTCCGCGACGTCGAAGGGAACCTTGCGGTGCAGGAGCCATTGGACGCCGAAGAGGTCGTAGAGGCCGCGGATGGCGCGGTCGAGGTTGGAATATTTCGAGGTTCCGGCGAAGCGGTTGCGGTGGTTGACGGGGACTTCCACGATGGTGAGGCCGGCTCGGAGGAAGAGGGCGGGAAGGAAGCGATGCATGCCGTTGAAGGGGACGAGGTGGTCGACGGCCTCGCGGGGGAACGCCTTCAGCGAGCATCCGGTGTCGCGCACGCCGTCCTTGATGACGAGGCGCCGGATGCGGTTGGCCCATTTCGACGCCCAGCGCCGGGAGGGCGTGTCCCTGCGGGTGGCGCGGTATCCGCAGGCCACATCGGCGCCGGGGCCGAGGGCCGCCACGAGCTTCGGAATGTCGGCGGGGTCGTTCTGGCCGTCGCCGTCCATGAGGACGCAGACGGGACGGGAGGCGTGGCGAAGGCCGGCGAACATGGCGGCGGACTGGCCGCGGTTCTCGGGGAACCGGATCGCCGTGACGCCGTCGGCGCCGGAGATGATGTCCCAGGTGCGGTCGGAGCTGCCGTCGTCCACGGCAAGGACCTCGGCGCCGGGGTTGGCGCGGAGGACCTCCTCGATAACACCGCGGGCCGCTTCCTCCTCGTTGTAGAAAGGGATCACGATGCTGATGGACGGGGTCATCTCAGTGCGTTCGGGATTGCTGGGGGAGAGCGGGCCAATCCTTGAGACCGCGCGCAAGGTAAATTTTGAAGGTCGGCAGGGCGCGGGAGGGATGTTGCGGGATCTCCGCGCCGAGATCCGTGATCGACTCGAAGGATTCCGTGAGGCGGTCGCCGGGCCGGCCGTCGTCGTCCGGGCTGCCCCGCTCGACGACCAGAAGGAGGTCGCTGCCGAGCGGCGGGCCGGGCCAGAAATCGTGCTGGCTTCCGATGGAGTCGCGGTCCGGCCAGTTGTAGACCCGGATTCCGGGGTGGTGCCGGAAGTGGAACGCAAGCTGGGAGGCCGTGAAGCGATGACCGTCGACGAGGAAGGCGGGGTTCGCAGCCGCCCCGGGAACCCGCCGGGCCACCCGATGCAGGGAGCGGGCAAGCTCCGGATAGCCGTGCCACCCCCGGCGCTGAGCGCGGATTCCCAGATGATCGTGGAGCGGGAGGACCACCATCACGGCAAGCGACATGACTCCGGCCAGCACGACACCCGCCCGGAGCCATGCCGCGCGGACGGGGTGCCCGGGGCGCAGACACCACCAGGCGGTCAGGGCGAGAGTCGCAGGGTAGAAGGCCGCCGGCCAGTTGGGATTCATGTCCTGGCGGAGAATGAAGAGGAGGACGACAACGAGGGGAACGGGTCCGAGGCAGACCAGCGCCTTGGCCGCCGGAGGCAGGCCGCCCCAGCGACGAAAAGTGACCAGCGTCGCCACCATGAGCCCGAAAATCACCGGCGTCAGGAGCAGGGCCGCCACGCCCGCGAATTCAAGATAGCGCGAGGCAATGGCGGCCATATCGCCATCGGCCGCCTCGAAATGGTGGGCGGTATGATGAAAAGTAACCCAGTCGCGCCGGATGTTCCAGACGAGGGTCGGAACGAGGGCGAGGAAGGAAAAGGCGGCC
>CAYPUM010000105.1:0-9626 GCA_964413545.1 uncultured Roseibacillus sp.
TCGACACCGACCAGATCATCCCGGCCCGCTTCCTCAAGTGCGTCACCTTCAACGACCTCGCCGGAAAGCACTTCTACGACGCCCGCTTCGACACCAACCGCCGCCCGACCGCCCACCCCCTGGACGACCCCCGCTTCGCCGGAGCGTCCATCATGATCACCGGCGCGAACTTCGGCTGCGGATCCTCCCGCGAACACGCCCCCCAAGCCATCCACCGCTCCGGCTTCCGCGCCCTCATCGGGGAGTCCTTCGCCGAGATCTTCTTCGGGAACGCCATCACCCTCGGAATGCCTTGCGTCACCGCCGCGCGAACCGACCTCGAAACGCTCGCCGCCTTCGTCTCGCAGAACCCCGGCGCGGAAGTCCGGATCGACCTGCAGGACATGACCGCCACCTGCGCCGAAATCCCCGTCCCGATCGCCATGCCCGATTCCGCCCGCCACGCCCTCCTCAGCGGCCGCTGGGACCCCATCAGGGAACTGCTCGAAAACGAAACCGCCGCCGCAAGGGTCGCCGCCTCGCTGCCTTACCTCTGACGGACCAGACACAACGGGCGGCGTTCCCGCCGGAACCCCGCCCGTGCCGCGGCAGACTCCTCCCCGCCTTCGCCCGGCGGGGCAAGCCTCGAACTTCCGGATTTCAAGGACTCGATCCGCCCACGTCGGCCTGCGCGGTGGCCTTCTCAGCCAACCCCTCGATCGGCGGATCCGGCCCCGCCTCCTCGAGGGACGCCTGCGCCTCCCGCAACTCCCCCTTCAGCGCCCTGATTTCGGCCGCCTTCCTGAAGAGCAATTCCTCGAGGCCGGTCTTCGCCTTCGTCAGCGATCCCAGCTTCGCTTCCAGCTCCTGCAAGGCGCCCGAGGCCTCCGCAAGCTCCTCCTCGGACTGACCGCGGGCCGCGGACTCCTTCTTCAGGCGGTCCGACGCGGCGGCCGCTTCCTTCCGAAGATCCTCGCGCTGCCTGCTCACCGCCACGAGCCGGTCCCGCAGCTTCCTCACTTCCACGAGGGCGGCCTCCCGCTCCTCCCGCACCTTGGCCTCCAGCCGGGCTTCCTGCTCCTCCCCGGCCTCGCGCGCCGCGGCCGCCTTCCGGCTTTCGTCCAGCCGCCGGCACAGCTCGGCCTTCTCCTTCCGGACCGCTTCGAGTTCCTTCCTGACCACTTCCACCTCGGCCAGAGCCTTCGCCTTTTCGGCGTTGCTCCTGCGAAGCGCGTCCCGCAGGTCCTCCGCTTCCCGCGCTTCCTCCCGCGCCGCGGCCAGCCGGCCCTCGAGATCCTTCCGCGTCCGCTCGGTTTCGTCCGCCGCCTTGCGCCGGGCCTTCAGCGCCAACTCAACCTCTTGCCGAAGCCGCTCCCGCTCCTCCCGCGTCGCCTGCAACTCCTTCTTCAGTTCCGCCCGCTCGATCGGATCCTGCAGCTCGCTCCGGGCCTCGGCAACCTCCCCACGGAAGGTCCGGAACTGCTCCAGCGTTCCCTGCAGCTCCTTGCGGAACCTCTGCAGCTCGGCGTGCGCCATGGCGCCCGCATTCGCCTTCTCCTCCATCGCAACGGCGTGGCTCTTCCACTTCGCCGTCTCCCGCCGCGCCGCTTCCAGATCCTTCCGCAGCGCCTCGGCGCGCTTCCCGGCCGCCGCCGCCTCCTCCCTCTGCTCCTCCAACACGGCGCGGGCCGCGTCGCGCTGCTCCGCAACCTCCCCGGCCGCCTGCCGCGTCTCCTCCAGGCTCTTCTCAAGCCGCGCCAGATCGGCCCGCAGCCCTTCCACTTCGTTGTTCCGCTCCGCCTCCGGAGCCGCTTCGCACGCCGCCGCCACCAGCGGCGCCGTCTCGACATCCGTCAGGGCCGCCAGCCCCGGCAGGGAAACCTCGCCCGCCGCTCCTACTGCAAAACTAGTAGATACGAGGGACGCCGGCACAATCATGCTATACAGTCTTTTCATCATGCAGGGTGAACACTCTTGGTTACGCCATGACTGTTTACCGCAACGGCGGAAAAAGAAAAGCATTTATTACGGATTTCTTAACATTACACTCATCCGTAACATTCCGCGCGCGCGCGCGCGGGGGGGGGGGGCGGGGGGGGCGGTGCCGCGGTTCCGGGCGTCTCAGGGGCGGGTGGAGCGGCGGAAGTGGTCCCATCCGCCGCGGGGGGCGGGTGGTTCTCCGCGGGTGAGGGTTCCGATGCAGGAGAGCGGGAGCGACGGGAAGGCCCGCTTCCATGACTGGCGGAGGCGGTTTCGCTGGCGGGGCGCGACGGCGAAGAGCAGTTCGTAGTCTTCGCCGTCTCCGAGGGCGGCCGCGAGGTCCGCCCCGCGGCGCCGCGGCAGGCTCCGTTCGTCGAGTTCGAACCCGCAGCCGCTGGCGCGGGCCAGTCTCGGGAGGTCCGCCGCGAGGCCGTCGGAGAGGTCCATCATGGCGTGGACGCGGAAGCGCCCCGTGAGCCAGGCTGATTCTACTATGCGCGGGGTAAATGTTAGATGACGCCCCGCCCGGGAGCCCCCGAGCCGCCCGGTGACGAAGAGGAGGTCCCCGGGCCGGCCGCCGCTCCGCAGGACGAGCCGGCGCCGCGCGGCATGGCCCGCGGCCGCCACCGAGATCGCCGCGGTCCCGCCCGCCGGGACGGAACTCGTCTCCCCGCCGACGATGGCGGCGCCGAAGCGGGCCGCGCAGCGGTCCATGCCGCGGTAGAGGGCCTCGACCCACCGGACGGGACGCTCCGGCGGCAGGACGAGGGTGACGAGGAGATGGTCGGCGGCGCCGCCCATCGCCGCGAAGTCGCTGAGGACCCGCGCCACCGCCTTCCACCCGACCTTGGCGGCGGGGGCGCCGGGGAGGAAATGGACCCCTTCCACCAGACAATCCGTTTTGAGGAGGGCGACCTGTCCGGAGCGCCCGCCTGCGAGCACCGCGCAGTCGTCCCCGGGGCCGGCCAGCACGCCCCGGCCGGCGCTCAGGAGGGCCGTCAGGCGGGCCACCAGGGGGTCTTCACCAAGGTCGGACAAGCGCTTCACTGATCCCGGTCATCTCGCTGAATTCGGGCAGGAACCTGCCGAGGATCTGCACCGCGACGGTTCCGGCATTGAAGAGAAAGTGCACCGCGACGGGGGCCCAGAGAGAGCCGGTGACTTCGTAAAGCACGGCAAGGAGCATCCCGAGCACGAAGAGGGGGGGGAGCGCCGCAAGGTTCAGGTGCACCGCCCCGAACAGGAGTCCCGAAAGGAACACCGCAAGGGGAATGTTGGTGAACCTCTTCAGGACGCCGTACAAATAGCCCCGGAAAACGAGCTCTTCGGCAAGGGGAGCCCCCACGCAGGCCACCAGAACCATCAGGCCAATCGTCACGGCGTCACTGCTTTGCCCGAGGAGCTTCACGGCCTCCTGCCGGGGGTCCTCGCCAAGCTGGTTGGAGATCCACTCTTCGTATCCCCCCATGTGAAGAGCCCCCATGAACGACCAGATCACGAACACGCTGAGGGGCGCGATAAGCAGAACCCACGGCCACTGCCGCCAGCGAAGCCCGAAGGCGCGTTGCAGGTCCATGCGCCAGAACAGGAACATCAACACCGTCCCGCCCATCATGGCCTGCAGGACAAACTGCGAAAGCAGAAGCAACGGCAACCGCCCGGACTCGGGAAGCGATCCCTCCGCGCCGCTCGCCACCCAATGCGCCCCGTACCACCCGAAGACAACGCTCACGCCCAGAATATCAAGCACCCCGAACCCCGCCACCGGCACCCTCCCCGACGGCAACGGCGGCGCCTTGCCCGCACCCACATGGCGGGACACGTAACGCGGCACCGCCCAGAAATAAAAGAGCGCCGCGAAAAGGACGAAAGTCCCTCCCACCACCGTATGCTCGAGATCCTCAAAAAGCGCCATCGCCGGACGACCCTAAGCACGCAAACCCCGCTTGGCGAGCGGCGGAATCGCCTCCTCGATGCCGGGACTCCGGAAGCCTCCCCGCTCCCGGGACTGGTTCGGGCATATGGCGGCTTCCCATTTCGCGAAATCGGGGCCATTGTCCCGTGAAGACGACCGGCGCCACGTGCGAATCCACATGTCCCCCAACCCTTGCTTCGAGGCCCCCGATGTCCAGGAGCTGCAAGACCTCTTGCCGGCCTATGAAGTCGTCGGCTTCGTCGCGAAGGGCGGCATGGGCGCGGTCTACCGGGCCCACCAAAGATCGCTGGACCGGGAGGTCGCCATCAAGATCCTCCCCCGTGAATTCGGCGCCGATGAGGAGTTCCGAACGCGCTTCCAAGGCGAAGCCAAGGCCATGGCGCGGCTCAACCACCCCAACCTCATCGCGGTCTACGATTTCGGCGAGGTCGACGGCATGCCTTACATCGTCATGGAATTCGTCAACGGGAAATCCCTGCACGAAGCCGCCCACGGGGTGGCCATCGACGCAAGGGAGTCCCTCCGGCTCGCCTGCGGGATTTGCGACGGGCTGGCGCACGCCCACGAGGCAGGCATCATCCACCGGGACGTCAAACCCGCCAATATCCTGCTCGACTTCAAGAAGCGACCCAAGCTCGGCGACTTCGGACTGGCCCGCGCGGTCGGAACGGGCGGAAAGGAAAGGGAGATCTTCGGAACCCCGGAATATTCCGCCCCCGAGGTGACGAACAACCCGAACGCGGTCGGCAGCCGCGCCGACGTCTATTCAGCCGGCGTCATCTTCTACGAACTCCTGACCGGCGGGATCCCGGGCAAGGACTACGTCCCCGTCGTGGATGCCCTGGGACTCGACCCCGGGTTCGACCGGATCATTCGCCGCGCCATCCATCCGTCGGCCGCCCTCCGCTACCCCGACGCCGGCGCCATGGCCAGGGATCTCCGCGAACTCGAGTCCGCGCTCAAGAAATCAGGCGCAAGGATCATGACGCGGGCCGCCGCCGTTCCCGTGCAAATGTTGTCGCCCGTAAACCCGAGGACGACCGGCCGAATCCCGGCCACCCCATCCGCCACGGCGGGAGGACCCCTCTCCCGGCCGGCGCCGGTCGTGATGAGCGCCTCCTCCCGCCACCGCTGGGCTCTCTGGCGCAACTTCGTCATCATCCTTTTCCTCCTCGCCGCGATCTACGGCATGACCCGCCTCCACCAGTGGAGGAAAGACTACCTGACACGACAGCAGCAAAAGGCGAACGCCGCGCAGGAAGCGCAACGGCGGGAGGCCATGGCGGAAACCGCCCTCCGGGGCCGGCAACGAAACGGAAACCGCCTCACGGACCGCACCGGCAACAAGACCCCGCCCGACATCCCCCACCCTGAACGGGAAACCCCTCTCGAAGCCCTCTCCCGCCTCCGGGACGATCTGGCCTCCGGAGCGCGGGAAAAATTTCCCCCCGGAACCCTCGAACGCAACGAACACCGCTTTCTCTTCATCGAGAACCCCATGGCATGGCATCAGGCCGCCCGCTTCGCCGAGATCCACGGGGGACATCTCGCAACCTGCGCGACGACCGCCGCGCAAACATGGCTTTCCTCGAAAATCCCCGCCGAAACCGACGTCTGGCTGGGAGGCGCCGCCACCGGACACGATGCCTGGGGCTGGATCGACGGCTCGGAATGGGCGGGCAACAGTCCTTCGACCGCCGCCGGAAGGACTGCCATTCTCACCACTCGCGGGACCATCTGGCCCAAACCTGCCCGCCTCAAGTTGCCGTTCTTCATTCAATGGCACATGGACGGCGCCAACCCGGGCAGCCTCGAGGCGCAGCTTGAACGCCTGCAGGCTTCCCGCGACTCGCGCCAACCCGTCTGGCCCCCCGGGGTTCTCGTTTTCGAGGACCGCCGCTATCTGATCATCGAGCGCGGACTCGACTGGGACGACGCCCGCACATTCGCTTCTTCATGCGGCGCCCATCTCGCCGTTCCCTCGGAGCCGGCCGAACACCTCTTCCTCAAGGAGGCCGTGGACCGGTCCCTCCCGAAGGAAGACGCCGCATGGCTCGGAGGAAGACACTCTGAAAACGGCTGGGAGTGGACCACCAACGAGCCTTGGAGCTTCGCCCGCTGGGCCGAGGGAGCCCCCGACGGAAACGGCAATCCGGAAAGCGCGGTCCGGATCGTCGCAGGCCCCGGTGGCGGATGGGACGACGCCGATCCCGACGACCCGCACGCCGCCCGGGCCGCCATCATCGAATGGAGCAACGACCCCGACACCGAACGCACCCCCCCCGCCGTCGCCAAAGCCGCCGAATGGGCCGGCCTCCGAATACAGGTCGCCCAACTCCTCCGGGAAAAACGCGCCAAACACCTCGAAGAAATCGTCCAGAACGGCAAAAACCTGAAATGGGACCTGAACGTCTGGCTCCGGGGATTGCGCAACCCGGAAAAAATCGCATACGCCAAAGAGGTGGGCGCCGCCAAGGAATACGTCAAGGACGACGGCCGCATCAAAATGCCGGGTGACCCGGACGAGGTCCTGTCACTCCCTCGACGCGCCACCCGCATCATCGACCACGCCATCAACCGCCAGGAGCGCCTCGAGGCCGAATTCTCCGCAGAACTCGACCAGATCCGCCGGTGGTACATCCAGCAACTGCAGTCAAGGCGGGAGGCGCTGGTCGCCAGCGGCCTCAAGAGCCCGCTCCGCGCCCTCGACGACGAGATCGCCGACTGCGGGCGCAACGGTCGGGCGTTCCTCGACCACTTCGAGGACGATTTGTAGAATTCTTCGTCCGATCCGCGCAACCCGAAGCGGACTTGCAGCGTTCAAGTTCGCAGGGCATACTGTTGTTGGCCCCTTCTCTCATGGATTCCTCGACCCTCGCCCCGGACTTCGAAGCCCCCGGCCTCGATGAGCTTCAGCCGCTCTTCCCGGCCTACCGGCTCGAGGGCTTCATCGCGCAGGGCGGGATGGGGGCGGTCTACATGGCGCGCCAGTTGTCCCTCGACCGGCCGGTGGCCATCAAGATCCTTCCCAAGGTCTTCGGTGACGATCCCCAGTTCCGGGCCGCCTTCGAGGCCGAGGCCAAGGCCATGGCCCGCCTCAACCACCCCAACCTGATCGGAGTCTACGATTTCGGGGATGCCAACGGGATGCCCTTCATCGTCATGGAATACGTGGACGGAAAATCACTCTACTACTCCGCCCACGGCAAGGCCATCGAACAAACCGAAGTGGCCCGGCTCGTCTCGCAGATCTGTCGCGGACTGGCCCACGCCCATGAAGCCGGCATCCTCCACCGCGACATCAAACCGGCCAATATTCTCCTCGCAGCGGGCGCGGTGCCCAAAATCGGCGACTTCGGCCTCGCCCGGCCGCTCGCGGACCGCCACGACACCGAGAGAATCGTCTTCGGAACGCCGGGCTACGCCGCCCCCGAGGTGGCCGCCCACCCGGAACGCGTCGACCAACGAGCAGACATCTTCGCGGTCGGCGCCCTCTCTTACGAGCTTCTCACCGCTCAGCTCCCCCCGTCCCCATGGCGTCCGCCCTCGTCCGTCTCGGGATGTGCCAAGGAATTCGACGCCATTACCCGCCGCGCCACCCACCCATCGCCCGACATGCGCTTCGGGAGCGCCGACGAAATCGCGGACGAGCTGGACCGCCTCCTGCCGAAACTCCCGAAGCCCGGCCTCCTCTCCCCCGCCAAGTCGACCAGCCTCAAGGCCAACCTCCCCTCGGGGACAAGGCCGTTTCCGTCCGGCACCCGCCCGTTCCCAACCGCCGCAAGGCCGCTGGTGACCCCTCCCCTGCGCTCCGCCCGGAAGTCGCGCCTCGCCCCCGTCGCGATCGTCCTTCTCGTGATCGGAATCGGCGTCATGTTCGCCCTGATCGCTTCGAATCGCGACCGCCCCCGGGCATCCCGGACCGCGCCTCCCCCCCGGAGCAGTCTTTCCACGCCGTCCCCCCGCCCGGAAAGGACCCCTCCAAAACGCCCCCCGGTCCGGCCGGCCCGCAAAGAACCTCCGGCGGCCGCCACCTCCCCGGCGCCCGAAAACGAAGTCCCCCGCTCGACCACCCCGGACAAGGAACCCCCGGACGAACAACCACCCCCCGAAAGCGTCACCGAGGCTCTGGCCAGACTGCAACCCAATCTCCAGCGGGGCGATCTGACCAAGCTCCCGCCCGGAACGATCCAGCGCCGGGCATCGCATTTCCTCCTCGTCCCGACCAGCCTGCCATGGAGAGAGGCCGCGCGTTTCGCCGAACGCCATGGCGGTCAGCTCGCCGTCTTCGAATCGCCCCGCGACCTCGACTGGGCCGCCTCGCAGTTCGACTCCGATCAGCCGGTGTGGCTCGGCCTCTCCGATTCCGGAACCGAGGGCCGCTGGCACTGGATCGATGGCCGCCCGGCCGAGGAAGCTCCGTGGGCCCCCCGCCAACCGGACGACACCCCTTCCAACGACGACGGCGAGGACTTCGCCGCCCTTCTTCCCGGTCTCCCGCAACTGGATGATCTGCCGGGGTCCCGATCCCTCCCGTTCGTCATCGAGTGGCGGGACGACAAGACCTACGCCGGATCCCTCGCCCGCCAGCTCCAGCGCACCGCCGCGGACCTCGAAGCACGAAAGAGCCCCGTCTTCCCCGCGGGCGCCCGCAACATCAACGGCTCCCGCTTCCTCCTCGTGCCCCATGACGGGTCATGGAACCGCGCCTCCGCCCTCGCCACCTCGGCCGGCGCCCATCTCGCCGTCCCTTCCTCTCCCGACGAGGCCGCCGGGATCACGGAGATCCTCCGCTCCACTCTCGAACCGGGTCAGGGATGCTGGGTCGGCGGACGCCTGCAGGCCCCCCGTTACCACCGCTGGGAGTTCGTCACCGGCGAGAAATTCGACTTCGTCAACTGGGCCCCGGACGAACCCGGCGACGACCCCTCGCTCCGCTTCCTCAAAATCCGGCGCGCCCCCGACAGCCCCGCCCTCCAATACTCCCCCTCCTCCGAAACGGCCGGCGACATCGCATACGCCATCCTCGAATGGTCCGCACCCTCCCGGCGCAACATGCCAGGCGAAGAGGAACAACGCGCCCCGTCCAACGCCGATGACTGGCTCGCCGCCCTCCGCGAAAAAATCCGCCGCCAATACAATACCCAATACCAACGATTCAAAACCCGCTGGGACCGCAACGTCGAAGACTTCATCAAAGACATCAAGGACGAGGTCGACGCCCCGAAAGCCGTCATGGGCAAAGCCGTCAGCGAATTCGTCAAAAGACGCCTCGACACCGTTGCAAAAGAGGGCCGCGTCCCTCCGGAAGTGCCCGCCTCCTCGCCTTACTCCGTCGTCCATATCCACCAGCGCGCCCTCCGAAAACAGGACCGCATCTGGGAAGACTTCCGGCCCGACTTCGAACGCGCCCGCAACGAATACCTCAACAAGCTGGAATCCCGGATCGAAACCCTCACCCGCGTCGTGGACCGCGAGGGCGCCCGCTTCCTCACCCGCGAACTCGAGGCCGCCTCCGACGACCCCCAACGCTTCCACGCCATCCTCAACGGCGAAAATCCTCCCGTCCCCGTCCCACAAGGAAACGACAACAAGGACGACAACAAGGAGCAGAAGACCGAGCGCCAGCAAGGCAAGCCTCGGACCATGATGCAGGATTCATGATGCAGGATTCATGATGCAGGATGCAGGGAACACGGGACTGCATCCTGAATCTTGCACCCTGCATCAG
>CAYPUM010000106.1:0-9559 GCA_964413545.1 uncultured Roseibacillus sp.
TCCGCGCTGGTGGCGCTGCCGTAGGCGCGCACCACGAAGGTGTCCGAACGCGCCGTCAACATCGGACCAAGGACCTGCAGCAGGTCGCCCTGGGTCAGGAAGCCCGGCGCCCCCCAGGCCTTCGTCTCCGGCTTCAGCGTCTGCTCGAGACGGGTCGCGTCCCGGATGTTGTCGGGATGCTGGTAATCGGGGAGAGACTCGTCGTTGGACAGTGCATAGGCCTCCTCGAAGGCCGCGTTCAACCCGGCGCGATCGATCGCCGCCTGCAGGACGCCCCGTTTCCCCGTTTCGTCGTTCGTAAGGCGGCGGTTCACGAAGTCCGCCAGCGACAGGAAGGGCCCGCGGGCCTTGACTTCCTCGACGATCGCCTCCGCGAGGCGCCCGATCTCGTCGTCGCTCAACGCGCGGAAGCCCGCCCACGCCGCGTCGTCCTCCGGCGCATCGCCCGCCCTCCACGCCCCGGCCGCCGGGTCGAGCATCCGCGGAAACGGCGACCCCGCGGCCGCACCCTCCTCCCCGCCGAAGCCGGTCCCGCGGGTCGCCGCAAGGACCGCCTTCCAAGCCTCCACCCGGGTCGAATTCACGTTGAAGGCGCCCTCGACCTCGAGATGGTAGGCCGCACGGTGGAAATTGCTCAACCGGTCCGACGTGGCCTCCCCGGCCGTCGCCCTCGACAGCCGCATCCGGCCCGACGGCAGCGGGTTCCGCGCCGCGTCCGCGAGAAAGCGCGCCATGGCCCTCTTGTCCCCGCCAGATAGATAGTAGCGGTCCCACAGGGCGTGGTTCAGCTCGTAGGAGAGGTCGTAGACCACGTTGTCCTCGTGGGGAACCGAGTGCAGGATGGCCCGGCCCACCGCCGCCCACTCGTCCGGGCCGTCCGAACGCTCGCCGTCGTCCGACCAGCCGATCACTCTCCGCTCGAAGCCGCCGAGGGCGTCCTCGGCGCGGTTCTCCCCGCGCGGCACGGTGCCGTCCAGCCCGTCTTCCCCAAGGCGCGGATCAGCAAGGGAATTCCCGATCGGAAACGAAGGATGCCAAACGAACTCGCTGACTTTGGCGTGCTGCAGTTGACCGAGCGAGACGAGACCCGTCTCGGCCCGCGGCAACTCGAAGAGGATGTAACGCTCACGGCCTTCCTGCGGCGGACCGAAGGGGTTGCCATGGTAGCGGCCGTCGAAAAACAGCGGGGCCTGCCCCGCCCAACCGACGCTCTCGTCGTAAAGGTCCCGCGTGTAGATTCCGAAGAACCACGGCCCGCCCCCGGAGAAGTCGCTCGCCATGGTGCCCCCGAGATTCTCCCACGGCGAGCGCATCGCATAGGCCGCCCGCAGGTTCCAGTTCGCGAACGGCGCCTCTTCGAGGTAGCGCGGCGATCCCGCCAACGCCCCCGAGTTCAAGAAGTTCGACACGTGCTCCTCGAACCAGCGGAGCCGGATCCCTTCCCGCGTCCGCACGTCGGGCGGGATCTGGGCCCGCGGGTTGTCGCGGTCCAGCAATTCCACCTCCACCTTGCTCCGGTCGTCCCACGCGATGCGCGGCTCGCGCCCCGCCCCGTATTGCAGCGAGGCCGAGATGTAGGCGAGCTGGGCGAGTTCGTCGAACGATTCGTAGGTGACCACCGACTCGTTCCCGATCGCCTTCATCACCACCCGCGAGTCGTCGACCTGGTTCACGACCCCCCTCCCGTCGCTCGACCATGCCGGCGTCGGCTCATACCAGTAACGTGTCGGCCGGAAGCTGATGCCCCCCCCGATGTCGGAACCAGACACGTAGTAACACACCGCCGGATCAGGCCCCACCTCGCAACTGAGCAGGTTGTTCGCAAGGTTGTAGGGCCCGGGGCGGTAGGGGCTCTGCCCGTCATATTCCGCCGCCCGCGCCGCCGAAAACACAAGGCACTCCCCCGGTTCGAACACGGTGCGCGGAATCGCGAAATAATACGATCCGATGTAGGGGTCATGATAGCCTATGGATGACTTGATGCCGTTCTTCCCGACGAAGTCGGCGCGAGTGCTGCGGCCTCCCTCGAAGGAGAGCCACTGGCTCTCCGAAAAACCCACGAAGTTCCCCTTGCTGTCGAAGCGCCTGTTATACGTCCAGAATTCCTGCCGGCCGTTCCCTTGGATCATCACAATGGCGGGGTCGAGGGTAAGCTCCACGTTGTAGGGGTTCCAAAGCACCACGCGCGGATAGAGGTTGTGCCGCAGTTGAAAGAGTTGCTCAGGAGGATCGGCAATCCGGAAGGTCGTGATCTTGAGGAAAAAGCTCCCCTCCACGAGAATCGGCTGCAGGCTCGTCTGCGTCGCTCCTTTCAACCGCGCCGGCGATTCATTGACAAGGGCCAGGTCCTCGCTGCCGCCGCCCGCCCCCGCGTCGATCTCCGGCGGCACGCTCTCCACGTCGCGGCCCGAGAACGACACCACCCGCCGCGCCCAGTCGTGCAACACCCCGAACCGCGGACTGGCCAAACGAAACCGCGGCGCCCAGGCCGGCGCCCCGATGATCGGCGCGTCATCGTTCAGCCCGGGCAGCGGACCGAGCGGCGGCACCCTCCCCCTGCGCCCCGCAAAGTAGGCTGTCAGATCCGCCTTCAAGCCGCCCTCCCGCACGTCGGCCAGCACCCCGCTCGAATGCACCGTGAAGTCGTGGTAATGCCGGGCCGCCCATGCGGGCCGTTCTTCCGCGCCGACCTCAGCCATCCCTTCCGAGGCAAGCTTCGGCCGCTCCTCGTTCTCGAAGGAAACCCCGCCCTCCATCACCGCGGCATCCGCCTGCTGAGAGGTCAGGACGCGGTTGTAGCCGCCGTTTTCCGGCCGCGACGGGTCGATTTCGCGACCCGCGTAGGCATCCGGCACCGACACGTTGGCCCGCACTCCCAAGTCGCCCACCCACCATGCGAGCCGTTGCCGCCCGCCGTCGCTCCCCGTAATCTCCACCACGGGCGCCCGTACGCGCCCGTCCTCCGCCGCCACCGACCCGGCGCCCACCAACTCGACCGATTCCCCGGCCGGCAAAGCACTCGTCGGCTCCGCCCCGCCGCTCACCAGCCACGCAAGGACCTCCTCCCCCGCCTCCCACTCCTCCGCCATCCGCAGATCCTGCAGACTTCCGGTTTCCGGGTCGCGCACCCAAAAGGATCCGCCGTCCTCATTATCCGTCCGCCACGCCCCGGTCCAATGCGGTTCGGCGGGGTCCGACAGAATGGCCGCCGCCGCCGAGACCCGCTGGTCGGGCCCCAGATGCCGCTGCAACTGCCCGATCGCCTCCACCATGGCCAACCGGGCATTCGCCTTGGCGAGCGCCCGCTCCCCCTTCCGCGACCCTTTCCGCACCTCGATCGCCGACAAGGCCAGAAACCCGACCCCCACCAGCGCCAACAACGTGAGCACGGCCACCACCCCCACCAGCGCAAACCCGGACCGCCGCGCCGTCAGCCTCCAAGCACCGCCTGGATTGCCCACGTCCATTACCCGGAATTCTAGGACAGATCCACCGCTCCGCGAACCATTTTTGCGACTGTCCCTCCCGAAACCCGCATTTTCCTTCAGATGTCCGAGCGATTTTCGCCACGCGCACGCCGTGGGAGGGTTTCCGCGGTGCAGCGCGGCATCTCGTCGTCCGGCGCATGGAAACCGGCGGCCGGCCTCAATCCTCCCCCTCCACCAGGGACCGCGTCGGCAGAAACAAGCGCTTCGACCCCGAAAGAATCCGCCGAAATCCGAATTTCTCGTAGAACGCGACAAGATCAAGCGTTGCCGCATCCACCACCAAGCCGATTTCGAGTCCCCGATTCGGTGGCGCCTCATCGATTCTCATCCGGTGACTGACTGAAATTCGCGCCTTGATCAAGATGCAGGGCGAGCGGAGGCGGGGAGCGGCGGGGGAGCGGCACACCGCGCGGGTCGCGTCTTGCGGCCGTTGAGCATGGCGCCGGCCAGGGTGTAGCGGATCGCGAAGTGGTAGATCACCAACAGGACCAAGGTGGCGAACCCGCAGACGACGCTCAGTTTGAACCAGATCGGCAACTGCCAGGGGCTCACCCAGATCTGCACCACGTCGATGAGTGGCAGGTGGGCCAGGTAAAGCCAGTAGGATGAATCGGACACGTAGCGCACGAGGCGGCTTCCGCCGGCGAAGCAGAGCCGGAACAAACCGATCAGGCCGAAGATCATCAGCCAGCCATAGACGACGGTGAGGGTGGCGCTGAGTTCCTTGCGTTGCCAGGGAGTGTGTTCGACAAACCCCTCCTTCAGGGACTGTGCCACCGAAGCGAGGACCTCGCCGAGCGGCGCAAGGAAACCGGGGGTGTGGTTATGCGTGACCTGCAGGGCGAGCAGCATGACAGGCGGCGCAAGGGCGAAGCAGAGCGGCCAGGCGTAGCGCAGCCCCCGCCCGAAGTGCGGCGCGCCAAAACACAGCGCCCCGCCGAAAAAGTAGACCGCATAATGGCCCAGCTTCCACCAGGCGGGCAATCCGTCGAAACCCTGAAGCGGGATGGTGGTCCCGTCGAAAAACACCGCCGTTTTCGGCCCGAACTCGTCGGCGCCCATGTAGCGCTGCGTGACCACCGTCAGGGGGATCAGCCAGACAAAGCACAGCGGCGGCTTGAACGGGGCCCTCAAGACGGCAAGGGCCGGTTTCGCGATGCCGGAACGCCGGGATGCGGCTACCGGCTCGCCGGCATGACCACGATCCCCGGCTCCCCGCAGAAGCCGTGGCAGGCGAAACCACTGGGCCAGGACAGCCACTACGGCAAACGCCGTGGCCAACAACATGAGGTCGTAGAGGAACCAAAGGTGATGGAAGACAAAGCTGCGTCGACCGAAAAACTCGACCGTGTAAAGATGCGCCAAAAGGCGTGCGAGGCAAAAAGTGGATTCGGGGTCTCCCTTGCCGGGGTGGGCGGCCGAATCGGCCGGGGCGTCCTCGGGTGATCGTTTCTCATCCGGCGCCCGCCCCCGGAGCAGGGCTCCGAGACGGTCGACAAGCGGGCGGCGCGGCATGGCGGCTTCCAGGATCGAGCGCACCTGCGGGCGGGCCGCCATGACCCGATCGAGGTCGGTGTCGACCCCGAGGTATTCGACGACAAAGCGCGTGGTGCCGCGGTCGGCCTCGGTGGACCCGAGCGGGGTGGAGCCCTCCTCGTTGCGGGCCTCCACCCGGGCCCCGTTCTCGATGAGCGCGCGGACCGTTTCGGCCCGGCCGAGAAACGCGGCCCAGTGCAGGGGAGTCGAACCCCCGCCATCAACGCCGTTGGGATCGGCGCCCTGATCGACGAGGTAAACAACCGCTTCGGGGTGCCCGCATGCGGCGGCCCAGTGCAGGGGGGTCGCCTCCTTGCCATCCCGGGCCTCGAGGTCGGCTCCCTCCCGCACGAACTGTTCGAGCTGGGCGAGGTCGCCACCTTTGGCCGCCGTCCAGATTGAATTCCCGCGCGCCTCGAGGCGCTCCCGGTTCCAGGCGGCAAGACGCCCCATGTGGTTGAGCATCGGCACGAACACAATCACGCCGAGGACCAACGGCAGCAGGATGCGCCGAAGGCGGTGGGCCAGCAGACGCCACACGCCGCGTTTGCGCCACATCATGGCCGTGAAGAATCCGCTCATCAGAAAAAACACCGGCATCCGGAAGCCATGAATGGCCTGCGGGATGATCCCGAGTTCGCCATTCTGTTGGGTGTCCTGAGCCGGCCAGATCGGCGTCCCGACGAACGACAGGGTGCCGTGGAGCAGGATGCCCAGCAGCATCGCAAAGGCGCGCAGGGCGTCCAGGTCGTGGTGACGCTTCGACGAAAGCGGCGGGGGAACCGGATCGTCGGGAGGCGCAGCGCTCATCGATGGCAGGTGAGTCAGGTTCACTTGAGAATCCGGCGGAGCCGCTCGAGGCGGCCCCGGTAGGGAGGCCGGAGCGCGAACAGGTCCGGCAGAAAAAAGCGCCGGGTCACGGCGCGTGGGTAGGAGAACGCCTCGAAGCCTGCTCGCCCGCGATAGCGGCCGTACCCGCTCGCACCCACCCCGCCGAAGGGAAGGGCCGGATTGGCGGCCTGCTTCATGGTGTCGTTGAAGCACACCGATCCGGACCGGATCGCGCCTGCCGCCTCCTCGAACCGGCCCCTGCTCCGCGAGAACACATAAAGCGCCAGCGCCGGCGGCAGCGCCCCGGCCCTTGCGAGCATCTCCTCCCAGTCCCCGTATCCGAGCACCGGAAGGACCGGCCCGAAGATCTCCTCCTGCATCGCGGGATGGTCCCACCCCGCGTCGGGCACGAGGCGCGGGGCGAGGCGGTTTTCGGCGGGGTCGTCCTCGCCCACCACCCGCGCGCCGGCGCCCGCCAGACTGAGAAGGCGGTCGAGGTGTTCGCGATTCACGATCCGCGCAAGGTCATTTTTACTGCCTTTTCCGTACCATTTCCCGAGGAGGACTTCGAGGCGCGCGACGAACTCCTCCCGGCGCTCCTCCGGGACCAGCACGAAATCCGGCGCCATGCAGGTCTGCCCGGCGTTGAAGAACTTCCCGGCTGCGATGCGGTCCGCAGCCGCCTCGAAGTCGGCGTCGGGCGCCACAAGGCACGGGGACTTGCCTCCGAGTTCGAGGACGCACGGCGCCGGACGCCGCGCCGCCGCCTCCGCCACGAGGCGGCCGACCCGCCCGCCACCCGTGAAGAAGTAGAAGTCGAACTCCTCGTCGAGAAGCCGCGCCGCCACCTCCGCGCCGCCCCGGGCAACCGTAACGCGGGCCGGGTCGAAGACCTCCGCCACCAACTCGGCAAGGAGCGCCGCGGTCGCCGGGGCGCATTCGGAGGGCTTCAGGACCACCCGGTTGCCGGCCGCCACCGCCGGAATCAGCGGGCTCACCGCCAGCTGGAAGGGATAGTTCCACGGAGAAATCACCAGGACCCGGCCGTGGGGCTCACGGCGGATCTCGCTCCGCGCCGGCAGGTAGAAGAAGGGATTCCGCACCCGCCGGGGGCGGGCCCAGCTCCCGAGGCGCCTCGTTGCCTCCCTGATCTCGGCGAGAACAAAATGGTATTCGGCGACATACGCCTCGACGCGCGGTTTCCCGAGATCCCGGTCGAGGGCCTCCAAAATAGCTTCTTGCCGATCCCCGATGGCCCGGGCGAGCCTTTCCAAGGTCTCCCGCCGACCCTTGACAGTGGGCACATTGCCTGCTTTGAGTGATGCGGAAGAAGGGGCGTTCAACGCAGTCTTTCTGTTTCGCTGCAACCGTTCACGAATCTCGTTCGAATTCAAGCCCGGGGATAGCAGCCCCCGCGATCCGGTTTTCCCAACCAATCCGACCACCGCCATGACCGCCTCTCCCACCGCCCTGCAGGGCCCCGCAGGACCCCGCCCCTCTGCGCCGCCGGATCGCCCCCACAACGACCGCACCCAATCCGTCGTGGTGATCGGAGGCGGCCTCGGAGGTCTTTCCGCAGCGGCCTCCCTCCGCGCCAGGGACTTTCAGGTGACCCTCCTCGAAAAAAACGATCGCCTTGGCGGCAAACTCAATGTCAGCGAGAAGCAGGGGTTCAGTTTCGATCTCGGCCCCTCGATCTTCACCCTCCCCCAGATCTTCCGGGATCTCTTCGAACGGGCCGGAAAGTCGATGGACGACTACCTGCAACTCGAGGCCGTCACCCCCCACTGGCGGAACTTCTTCGAGAACGGCCTGCAACTGGACCTCCTCGACGACGACGCCTCCATGAAGAGGGAACTGCGCAAACTCGAGGGCGATCCCGATTCCCATTGGCGCGACCTGCAGCGGTTCCTCGACTACGGGCGCCGGCAATACAAGCTCGTCGAGAGCGGCTACTTCGCCAAGGGCCTCGACACCCTTTGGGAGTTCATCCGTTTCTACGGGTTCTTCAGGCTCGCCGTCCGAATGGACTACGGGCGCACCATGTCGCAAGCCATCCGGCGTTACTTTCGCGATCCCCACCTCCGCAGCGTCTTCGAATACTTCATCAAGTATGTCGGGTCGTCCGCCCTGAGCGCCCCCGGCTACATGAATCTCATGCCCGTCATCCAGTTCGATTACGGACTCTGGTACGTCAAGGGCGGCATGTACAACCTTGCGCGCGCGCTCGAAAAACTCCTCGCGGATCTTTCCGTCACGGTGCGCACCGGATGCGGGGTCTCGCAGATCGAGAAGCGCGACGGGCGGGTCACGGGCGTGGTCCTCGAGAGCGGCGAGCGCCTCCCCGCGGACTTCGTCGTCTGCAACATGGAGGTCATCCCTGCCTACGAGCGCCTTCTCGGCGAGCCTTCCGAGTTCATCGAGAAACTGCAGCGCTTCGCCCCGGCCTGTTCCGGATTGGTGATCCACCTCGGGACCGACCGCGTCTACCCGCAACTCGCCCACCACAACTTCTTCTACTCCCGCGACCAGGAGAAGCATTTCCAGACCGTCTTCCGCGACCACCAGCTCCCCGACGACCCCACCATCTACCTCGTGGCGCCGACCCGCACCGACCCGTCCAAGGCCCCGGCGGGATGCGACAACCTCAAGATCCTCCCACACATCCCCCCCATCGACCCGGATCGGCCCCTCGGCCCCGACGACTACGAAGCCCTCAAGGAGCGCGTCCTCGTGAAACTCGAACGAATGGGCCTCACCGGCCTTCGCCAGCACGTGGTGATCGAGGAAACCCTCACCCCGGTCGACATCGAGCGGATGTACAACTCCAACCGCGGCTCGATCTACGGCGTCGTCACGGACTGGAAACTGAACAAGGGCTTCAAGGCCCCGAAGCAGAGTTCACGCTATGCGAACCTCTTCTTCACGGGCGGAAGCGTCAACCCCGGCGGCGGCATGCCGATGGCGGTCCTGAGCGGCCAGAAAGCCAGCGATCGCCTCGCGGACGCCGCCGCCAAACTCCCCCGGACGTCATGATTACGACCGCCAGCCTGCTCGCTCTCCTCCTCTGCCTCGCATCCTGGCCGGTCTTCGCGCGCCTTCGCGGCGTTCCCAGACCGCAGCGCAACGCGCCGGCTCCCGCGGCACGGATTTCGGTCATCATCCCGGCCCGCAACGAGGAGCGGAACATCGGGGCCCTCCTCGCAAGCCTCGACGCCCAGAGTCAACCGCCGCACGAGATCATCGTGGTCGATGACCAGTCCGAGGATCGCACCGCCGAGGTGGCGCGACGGCACCAAGCGCGCGTCGTGCCCGGCCGCCCTCTCCCCGCGGGCTGGCTCGGCAAGCCGCGTGCCTGCCAGCAAGGCGCGGAAGCCGCAACGGGCGACTGGTTTCTCTTCCTCGACGCCGACGTCACCCTTGCCCCCGACGCGCTGGAACGGCTCGCCCACCTCACGACGGAAAAACGCACCGTGCACTCGGTCTGCCCGTACCACCGCGTGCGCCGGCCCTACGAGCAACTCTCAGCGTTCTTCAACCTCATCATGGCGGTCGGGACGGGGGCCTTCGCATGGAAAGGCTTCCGGGGCCGGCGGATCGGCCTCGTCGGACAGTCGCTCCTCGTGCGGCGCGACCACTACGAGGAGGTCGGGGGCCACCACCCGGTGCGCGGCGAGGTGCTCGAAAACCTCTGCCTCGCAAAA
>CAYPUM010000107.1:0-9532 GCA_964413545.1 uncultured Roseibacillus sp.
ACCCAGCAGCGGTCCTCGGTCCACTTCCGGATCGCCGTCAACCTGGTCCGCAATGGAATGATCGGCGACATCAAGGAAATCTACGCCCGGCTGGGCCAATTCCCGCAGCCGCCCGACAAGGAAAAGGTCGTCGCCGTGCCCGATGGCTTCGACTACGACCGCTGGATCGGACCGACCCCGTTCTACGAGTACTCTGAGAATCGCGTGAAGGGCAACTACGGCGGTGGCTGGCGCTGCTACTGGGAGTACGGCAGCCGCAAGTTCGGCGACTGGGGCGCACACCACTTCGACATCATCCAGTGGGCGCTGGACCGTGATGAAACCGGCCCGGTCGAGTTCATCCCGAAGGGCCACGACGGCGCGGAGCATCACTCCTATCGCTACGCCGATGGCGTCACCGTGTGGCGGGACAAGAAGCCCGACGCCGGCCACATGATCCGCTTCATCGGCACCAAGGGCGAGGTGCATGTCAGCCGCGGCAAGGTCGCCAGCAGTCCCAAGGAGTTGATCCGCCACAAGTTCACCGACAAGGACGTCCAGGTCTACGAGTCCACCAACCACCGCCAGAACTTCATCGACTCGATCAAGTCCCGCAAACCGGCCATCTGCCCGGCCACGGTCGGCCACCGCACCGCGACGATCTGCCAGCTCGCCGGCATCGCCGAGCGCCTCGTCGAGCCGGTCAAGTGGGACCCCAAGACCGAGAAGGTCGTCGGCAACGCGAAGGCCGCCGCCATGCAGGACCGCGAACGCCGCAAGGGCTACGAGCTCCCAACGGTCTGATCGCCGCGCAGCTGGTCTCTGTCCGGCACCTCGCAAACACCGCACCCCCTCCCGCCCGATCCCGGAGCCGCCCAATGACGGTCCGGTCGCGGCCAACCCGAAGCTTCTATCACCCCATCCACACCTCCAGATCCGCCATCGCTGCTCTCACGTTCCCGTTGGCGTTCTCGATGTCGGTGAACATGCGGCGCTTGCGACGGCCATCGAGGAAGTAGGAGATCGTGTAGCGCGTCTTGCCGTGCACCTTGCCGGCGTAGATGGGAACGCTGGCGGACTGGTGGCGGACCACGCAGTGCGGCCGGCCTCCCGGTTCCCCCTTTCTGACACGGGTGTCAGAAATCTCGTCCGGGGCGGTCTTCGGAAGTGTCAGAAATGTGTCAGACATTGCTCTGAGAGGGGCGTCAACCTGCTCAGGCAATCAGGATCTGGGCGCACGTAACCCGTTGAGGGTGAGGTGGTGCGCACGAGAGGACTCGAACCTCCACGACCGCAGTGGTCACTAGATCCTGAATCTAGCGCGTCTACCAATTCCGCCACGTGCGCAGGGGATCGGGAAGCGGGGCGGCAGGGAAGCATTCCGGGGGGCGAAATGCAATGACTTTCGCGCGTGCGGGCGGGGTCGCCGCGGCATCGCCGCCAAGGGCCCGCCTTCGCCGGAGGCTTCCCTCCGTGTCATCCCTGAAAGCCGTGGTTTCGAGACGAAACACCCGGAAAAACGCGTGGCGGCGAATTGCCGGTTGCCAACCGGGGCGAAAGGGTCGAGATGCTCCCAATGCAGAGTCATCGTTTCCTTGCGGGGTCCCTCCTCATCGCCGCCGGGTCCGGGGTGTGTCTTTTGGCGGAGGCGGATTCGGCGCAACCCGTCCCATGGCCGCACGAGTCGAGCGACGTGGCGGTGGACCCGGCGGTGCTGTTTGGGGCCCTCGGCAATGGGATGCGTTTCGCGGTCCTGAAGAACGACGAGCCGCCGGGCCGGGTCTCGCTGCGGCTGCACATCGACGCCGGGTCGCTGCACGAGGCGGACGACCAGCGCGGGCTGGCGCACTTCCTCGAGCACATGGTGTTCAACGGGAGCCGGCACTTCCCGAACGTCGAGGAGCTGATTCCGAAGATGCAGCGGCTCGGGATCGCCTTCGGGGCCCATGCGAACGCTTACACGTCGTTCGACGAGACGGTCTACATGCTGGACCTGCCGAATCTCGAGGCGGACACGCTGGAACTGGCTTTGACCGTGATGCGGGATTTCGCGGACGGGGCGCTCCTTGAAGCGGAGGAGATCGAGAAGGAGCGCGGGGTGATCCTCGCCGAGAAGCGCGCCCGGGACTCGGTGGAGCGGCGGTTGATGGAGAAGCAGTTTGAGTTCCTGATCCCGGATTCGCTCATCGCGCATCGTTTTCCGATCGGGATCGAGGAGGTGATCAAAGACGCCCCCCGGGAGCGCTTCGTCGATTACTATTCGAGATACTACATACCCCGCAGAATGACCTTCCTGGCGGTGGGCGACATCGATCCGGCGGGTTTCGAGAAGCGCATCCGGGGGAATTTCGGCTCGATGAAGAATCCCGAGAAGCCGGGGCCGCCCCCCGAACTCGGAACGATCCGGAGCGGCTACGGGTTCCAGGCGGCGGCGTTCGCCGACAAGGAGGTCAAGGAAGACGAACTGGCGCTGGTGAAAGTGCGCCGCTACACGCGCGAACCGGACACCGTCGCCAACCGCCTGAAGCGGATCCCGCTGAAGATCGCGCACGCCATCATGGGGCGGCGCTTCGACATCCTCGCCAAGAAGGAAGGCGCCCCCATCTCCGGCGGCACGGCGGGCCGCTACGTCTGGTTCAACGAACTCGAGTTCGGATCGATCGACGTCACCCCCGAAGAGGGACGGTGGCGGGAGGCGGTGGCGGTTCTCGAACAGGAAACCCGGCGGGCCCTCGAATACGGCTTCTCGGAGGGCGAACTGCAGGAGATGAAGGCCCAAATGCTGAACAAGGCGGAACAGGAAGCGAACCGCGCCCCCACGCGCCGGTCGCCGGAGATCGCGATGGAGATGGTGCGCAGCATCGGCGACGAGCGCGTGATCACCCACCCGCGGGAAGCACTGCGCATCAAGCGCAAGGGCCTCGAATCGCTCACCACCGGGGAGGTCCACCAGGCCTTCCGCACGTTCTGGAGGGACCGCGACCTGAGTCTCATCCTCACGACGCGCGAGGCGCCCGGGAAGGCGGACGAGGAACTCGATGGACTCTTCAAGACGAGCCGCTCCGAACCCGTCGCGCCGCCCGGGAAGAAGGAAGCCCTGACCTTCGCATACACCGGCTTCGGGGCGCCCGGGGAGGTGACCATGAAGCGGCGCGTCGAAGGCCTTGATTTCGTGCAACTCGCCCTTGACAACAACGTCCGCGTCAACCTCAAGCAGACCCCGTTCGAAAAGGACACGATCCACGTCCTGGCCCGCTTCGGCAACGGCCGGCTCACCCAGCCGAACGACCAGACCGGCCTCGACATCTTCGCGCGCGTGATCGTGAACGCGGGCGGCCTCGGCAAACACAGCGCGGATGATCTCCGCCGCATCCTCGCGGGCCGCAACGTCGAAGCGGCGTTCGGCATCGAGGAGGGCGCCTTCACCCTCGGGGGCAAGACCACCCCCAAGGACCTCGAACTGCAACTGCAGTTGATGTGCGCCCACCTTGCCGACCCGGGATTCCGCCCCGAGGCAGTGCGGCAGTTCCGCAAGATGGTCCCGTCCATCGCGCAGCAACTGAGGTTCACGATCGAGGGCGCCCAAGCCGGCGTGCGGGAGTGGGCCCGCGGCGGCGACGGACGCTTCGCGAAACCCGATGCCGGCGCCCTCCTCGGATACGACGCGGAAGACGTCCGCTCGTGGCTCAAACCCGAACTCGAAGAATCATACCTTGAACTCAGCCTGGTGGGCGATTTCCCCCCTGAGTCCGCCATCCCGCTCATCCGGAAATCCTTTGGCGCGCTTCCGGTGCGCCTCGGATCGAAGCCACCCCTGACCGCCGAGCGGCAGTTGAACCTCCCCGGGCTCCCCGCCGAAAAACAGTTCACCTACACCTCCAGCATCGAGAAAGCGGAAGCCATGGTGAGTTGGCGGCTCCCGCGGGCCGGCAAGAAGATCAACGACACGCGCCGCCTGAACCTGCTGGGATCGATTCTCGACGACCGCCTCCGTGAGAAACTCCGCGAGGAGCTCGGCGCCACCTACAGCCCGCAAACCTACGTCCACCAGAGCTTCGAGTTCGAGATCGGATCGCTGGTGGCCAGATCTCTCGGCAAGCCCGCCGAGGCCGAAAGCGTCTCCCGCCTGATTCTCGACATGGGCCGCGAACTGGCCGGGCAAGGCGCGACCGCCGACGAACTGGAACGGGCCCGCAAACCCGTCCTCTCCCAGTTGGAGGCCAGCCTTCGCGACAACAGATACTGGCTCGAGACCGTCATGGCGCAATCCCAGCAAGAACCGTGGCGGCTCGACTGGGCCCGCGAACGCGACGAGGACTACGCCGCCGCCACCCTCGAAGAGATCAACGCCCTCGCCGGAAAATACCTCCGCCCGAAGAACGCCGCCCGCATTACCATCGTGCCGAAGGCGCCGCCCGAGTGAGCGCTCGACCCAACGCCGCCGGGGACGGCGGCGTCCTCCAGCCTTCCCTCCAGGCCGCCGGGCCGCCGGAGCTCTGAACGTCCGGCGGCCTTGGGACACTCATCCGTGATGCCTGTCACCCGGGCGAAATGGCGCGGAGCGGCGGTTTGGCTTGGCGTGACGGGACTTGCGTTCGCATCCTTCGCTCCGTTCTTCGGGGCGCACTCATGGTTCCTCCACACTTCCAACCTGCTGCAGGATGAAATCCTGCGCACCTTGATCAAAGATCCTTGTCGGTCACGGCGCCCTCGCTGGCGGAGGTGACGTGCGCGGCATACTTTGCGAGCACGCCGCGACGGTAACGCGGCTCGGGGCGCCTCCATGCGGACCGGCGTTGCGCCAGTTCTTCCTCGGACAGGTTCACCTCGATCCTGTTCCCTACGGCATCGACCGTAATCTGGTCGCCTTCGAGCAGGAGGCCGATCGGGCCGCCTTCGAACGCCTCGGGAGTGACATGGCCCACGACGAACCCGTGGCTTCCACCGGAGAACCGGCCGTCGGTGATCAGGGCCACCTGGTCGCCGAGTCCCCGGCCCATCACGGCCGAGGTCGGTCCCAGCATCTCGCGCATGCCCGGCCCGCCGCGGGGGCCCTCGAGCCGGATCACGATCACGTCGCCGGGTGCGATCTTTCCTCCGAGGATGGCCCTCATTGCCTCCTCCTCGGATTCAAAGACCCGCGCCCGCCCGGTGAACGATTCGCCCTCCTTGCCGGTGATTTTCGCCACCGCTCCTCCGGGGGCGAGATTCCCGTAGAGGATCCGCAGATGCCCGTCGGGTTTGATGGGATTGTCGAGCGGGCGCACGATCTCCTGCCCCTCCGGGTAGACCAAGGGAGAGTTCGCAAGGTTCTCCGCCACCGTGCGGCCCGTCACCGTCAGGCAGTCCCCGTGCAGCAGCCCCGCTTCCAACAGCATCTTCATCAGCGGCACCGTCCCACCAATCGCCACCAGATGGGCCATCTCGTGCTTCCCGCTCGGCTTCAAGTCCGCGAGAACCGGGACCCGCTTCCCGATCCGCCCGAAGTCGTCGATCGACAACCCGGCCTCCGCCGCGTGCGCCATCGCGAGCAAGTGCAGAACGGCATTGGTCGACCCGCCCAGCGCGGTCACCATCGTGACGGCATTCTCGAACGCCTTGAGGGTCATTATGTGTCGCGGGGTGATGCCCTCCTTCAACATGTGCAGAACGGCCGCGCCGGCGTCGAAGCAGTCCTTCTTCTTGTCGTCGCCGGCTGCCGTCTGGGCCGAGCTGTTGGGAAGGCTCATGCCGAGGGCCTCGATGGCGCTGGCCATGGTGTTGGCGGTGTACATCCCGCCGCAGGCCCCCTCCCCGGGGATGGCATGCTCCTCGACCGCCTGCAGTTCCTCGTCGCCGTACTCGCCGGCGGCATGCTTCCCGACCGCCTCGAATACCGACACGATATCGAGCGATTTCTCTTCGCCCTTGATGGTGGCGCAACCGGGAAGGATCGTGCCGCCGTAAACGAAGACCGCCGGCCGGTTCAGACGCGCCATCGCCATCAGGCAGCCGGGCATGTTCTTGTCGCACCCCCCGATCGCCACGAATCCGTCGAAACCCTCGCAGCCCACCACCGCCTCGATCGAGTCCGCGATCACTTCCCGGCTCACAAGGGAGTACTTCATGCCCTCCGTCCCCATCGAGATCCCGTCCGAGATCGTGATGGTGTTGAAGATGGTCGCCTTTCCCCCCGCCGCATTCACGCCGCCCGCCGCATCCCGCGCCAGCCGGTCGATGTGCATGTTGCAGGGCGTCACGTCGCTCCACGTCGAAGCCACCCCGACCTGCGGCTTGCCGAAATCCTCCCGCTTGAAGCCCACCGGGTACAACATGGCGCGGCTCGGCGCCCGGTCCGGTCCGTCAAGCACCGGCGAGGAATACTTGCGCATCTCATGGTCGCTGTTCATCCCCGGACTGTGGTGGCGGCAGGCAGGGCCGTCAAGCTGCCTCCGGAGTCCTGGATCAACCCCGCCGGGGACGGCGGCGTCCACCGGGCGAAAGCCCGGCTCAACCGGAAGCCCCCTCCACCAATTCTTGCAAACCGTCCATCCCTGTCCTAAGTCCGAGTTGCAGCGCCATGGCCAATTACCGCGTCCTCATTTCCGACCCCATCAGCGAGCACGGTGTCGAACTCCTCAATGCCCACCCCGAGATCTCGGCGGACTTCCGGACCGGGCTCGCGCCGGAGGAACTGATCCGGGTCATCGGTGACTACGACGCCCTGGTGGTCCGCTCCCAGACGAAGGTGACGGCCGAGGTCTTTGCGGCCGCGGGCAGACTGAAAGCGGTCGGCCGCGCCGGGGTCGGAGTCGACAACATCGACCGCGAAGCCGCCAATGCCCACGGCGTGATCGTGATGAACACCCCCGCGGGCAACACCACTTCCACCGCCGAACATGCCTTCACGCTCATGTTGTCCGCGGCACGCAACATCGCCACCGCCCACGCCGCGGTCCTGCAAGGGGAATTCAAGGAGGCCCGCAAGTCCTGCCGCGGCATCGAACTCATGGGCAAACGACTCGCCGTCATCGGCATGGGCCGGATCGGGACGGAGTTCGCAAGGCGGGCCCGCGCCTTCCACATGAAGATCGTCGCCTACGACCCCTTCCTCACCCAGGGCCGCGCCGATGAACTGAAAGTCGAGCTGGCCAAGTCCCTCGAGGACGCGCTGAGGGGCGCCGACGTCGCGACCCTCCACATCCCGCTGACCGACGAGACCCGGCACCTCCTCAACGCCGAGCGTCTCGGCTTGATGAACCGGGGCGCGCTCGTCATCAACTGCGCGCGGGGCGGGTTGGTCGACGAGTCCGCCCTCGAGGCCGCCATCGAATCCGGCCACATCGCGGGGTGTGCCCTCGACGTCTACGAAGCGGAACCCCCGCCCGCGGGGCACCCTCTCTTCGGCCTGACCAAACACGTGGCCTTCACCCCCCATCTCGGCGCCTCCACCGTCGAGGCCCAGGAAAACGTCGGCACCCAGGTCGCGGAGCAGATCCGGGACTTCCTCACCACCGGCGAGATCCGCAACGCCATCAACATGCCCTCCCTCGACGCCGCCACCCTCGCCGAGATCGGCGCCTACCTGCGCCTTGCGGCCGCCTTGGGAAGGATCCTCGAGAAGCTGGGTCCCGACAACCCCGACGCCCTCCGCGTCTCCTACCACGGGGCGCTTGCTTCCCGCAACACCGCCCTCGTGGCCCGCTCCGCCCTCGCCGGATTCCTCGAAGCAGCCCGCCACGAAGGCCAGGTCAACCTCGTCAACGCCCCCGCCGTCGCCTCCCAACTCGGCCTCGACCTCGTCGAGTCAACCATCAATGCCAAGACCGAGTTCGCGGAACTCCTTGTGGCCGAACTGCGCAAGGGAGATCACCGCTTCCGCGTCGCGGGCACCATCATCGGCCGGTCCCCGCGCATCGTCGAAATCGACAAGCTCTTCGTCGACACCAATATCGAGGGCCATCTCCTCATCGTGCGCAACGACGACCGGCCCGGAATCGTCGGAGCGCTCGGCACCCTCCTCGGCGACTCCGAAACCAATATCGCCAACATGTCCCTCGCCCGAAACAAGAAAAAGGGAAACGCCCTCACCGTCATCGAAATCGACCAACCCGTCCCGCCTCCCGTCATGGATCAGATCCGCACCGTCCCCGGCGTCCTCTCCGCCACGGGCGTGACTCTGTAAGGGCGCCGACGAAACACCCGCGGGCTGAACGACCCATGACGAAACACCAATGACTGATGCGTTGCCGGCCGCCTCCGCATCGCGGCGCCCTTCCGTGCATCATTCATCAGCGAGAACGCCGGGGAGCGTCGTTCTCTTAGCATGAATCGGGCCGCAGACGACCGGCGCTGTCCGGGGTGCAGGATCGAGAATCGAGGGGATGGGCATGAACCCGGATGCTGGCATCGGGCCGCACCCCGCGCCACACGCCCCGACGCACAATACGCACCCCGCATCACGGCAGGCACAACACGCATCCCGCATCCGCCGTCGCCAAGGCTATGGCGGACAAGCCACGCACAACACGCACCACGCACCACGCAAATGGGCGCCCCACCCTACTGGTCCGTCAAGATTGATCTGACGAACCACTACGCTTCCTCCCACTCGACGATCTTGGCGTCTCCCCAGAGGTCTTCGAGGCCGTAGTGCTCACGGAGTTCGCCGTGCATGATGTGAACCATGACATCGACGTAATCGAGGACGATCCAACGGCTGTCGACGTTCCCCTCGGCATGGAGCGGGCGCGTTCCGGTCCACTCGCGGACGTTCTTGTCGACTTCGCGAAGGATGGCGCGCAGGTGCGGCAGCGAGTTCCCGGAACACACGATCATGAAATCGGTCAACGAGGAAATCCCGCGCAAGTCGAGAACCCGGATGTCTTCCGCCTGGATCTCCACCGCGGCGCGCGCACACGCTATCGCAAGTTCGCGCCCCTCGGCGGTCTTCGTTTCCGTGGAATTGCTTTCTCCCTTCTTCATTCAAATCGCCCCGCCCGTTGGCGCGGCCCTCTGGCTGGCCTGCCCGGGCGTAGTTCGGAGCGCTGCTCGCGGGCGCCCGCAGAACCCGGTCCGGCTTCACGGAGCGACAACGGGGCAGGCTTCCTTCTGCGCTGCGTTTTGAGCGAAGCCTGGAGCATAGCGGAGTCGAACCGCTGACCTCTTCAATGCCATTGAAGCGCTCTACCAGCTGAGCTAATGCCCCATGGTTCGTCTTCGGGGCGCGAGAGATACGACGCCTTCCCCGCGCCATCAAGGCCTTTTTCCGGTTTTCACGGGCCCGCGACGGGCATTTCCGGTTCCCACTCCCGTCTCGCCAAACCACCCCCGAAAACGTATCCTGCCTCCGCCCACTGGACCCGGCTTGCGGAACCCGTCATGGAGCCGGGCAAACCGAATGCCGTCCGTTGGAGATTGGTGCAATGACCTACGCGGCGCGCATCCTTGGTGAACTTGACCGGCATCTCAAGCAGGTCGTCGATCTCACGCTTTACGGCCGCGCCGCCTTCCAACCCGGCTTCGACGATCCGCCGGAGGAAGGCGGCGCGGCCGTAAAGCGTGAGATCGACGA
>CAYPUM010000108.1:0-9478 GCA_964413545.1 uncultured Roseibacillus sp.
CGGGGCCGTTCCTCAGAAGGCGATCCGCATTCCGGGCGCAGGGATGCAGGCGTGTTCGAGGCGGCTGGCGAACCATTGCGAGGCGGCGGGATCGCCGTGGACGAGAAACGTCTTCCGGGCTTCGGTGCGGCGGATGAAATCGAGCAATTGGTCGCGCGGGGCGTGGCCGCTGAAGTCGTAGACCGCGATTTCGCAGTGACGCTCGACGGGTGGGAGGCCGGGATCGAGCTCGATCTCCCGGCCGCGCGCACCGGCGCGGATTTTGCCGCCCGGGCTGTCAGGATCGGCGTATCCGACGAAGAGGAGGGCGTTGAGGGGGCTGTCGATGAATCCGCGGGCGAATTCGTTGGAGGTGGTCTTTTCGGTCATCATGCCACTAGAAAGGGCGTAGATGCTGCCGGGCTGGCGGGGAATCTGCCGCCGCTTGCCGCGCGTGCCGGCCACGAGGTCCATGTCGCGCAGGATTCGGAATCCGGGGAGGCGGCGGCGCGAGCTGTCCGCGAACTTGTCGTAGATCACCGTCATCTTCGTTCCGAGGCCGCCCATGAAGACGGGGGCGTCCGGGAGGCGGCCGTCTGCCTTGCAGTTGTGGATCATGGCGAGGATCTCCTGGGTTTTTCCGATTGCGAAGACGGGGATGAGAATGGATCCGCCGCGGCGGAGGCATTCGCGGATGGCGGTGATGAAGCGTTCCTCCTCGGAGGGCCGGGTGTATCCGGCGCGTCGTTCGCTGTCGCCGCGGGTGGTCTCGATGATGAGGGCGTCGAGGTCGCGAAGTTCGGGGAACCGGGCTCCGCGGATCAGGGCGTGGTCTTCGAAGTGGACGTCGCCGGTGTAGAAGAGGCGCTTGGCATCGGTCTCGACGAGGACGCCGGCGGAGCCGAGGATATGGCCGGCATCGAAGAAGGTGGCCCGGACGGTCCCCCGCCAGTCGATCTCGAAGGGTCGTTCGTAGTCGCGCGGTTCCACCCGCGGCATCAGTTCGTCGATGGTCTGGTGGGTGAAGAGAGGGTATTCGGGGATGTCGAGTTCGAGGCGCTGGGATTTCATGACGTTCACCGAATTGTGGAGGAGGGCGTCGGCGAGGGCGGCGGTGGCGGGCGTCATGAAGATGCGGGCGGAGGGCTGATCCCGCATGAGGATGGGGAGGGTTCCGACGTGATCGAGATGAGCGTGGGTGACGATGACGGCGTCGATGCTGTCGTGCCGCAGGTCTTCGTAACGCGGCAGGGCGTCTCTTCCGGCCAGCTTGGGATGCAGGCCGGCGTCCAGCACGATTCGGGTTTCGCCGAGTTCGACGAGATAGCTGTTGGCCCCGATTTCGCTGGCGCGATTCAGGCGTGTGAAACGGGCATCGAGGGCGGCCACTGGCGTGGAAGACTGCGCCGGACCCCCCTGCTTGTCAAAGCAATGCCCGCGGCGGACGGGGGGGTGGGGAGCGGTTTGCGGTTGCCGGTTGGCGGTTGGCGGTTGGCGGCGCGGGGCGCTTTTCTTGTCGAGTTGGCGGGGGTTGGTGGGGTAGGGTGTGGGTTGTGGATGCGCAGGTATTGGCGCTTATCGAGTTGGCGCTACAAGAGGACATTAGTTCCGGGGACGTGACTTCGGAGAGTTTCGTGCCTTGCGAGAGGGCGGGCCGGGGGTTCGTGGTGGCGAAGGGGGAAGGGGTGGTGGCGGGTATGGAGGCAGCGGCGGAAGTGTTCCGAAGGGTGGACCGGTCGACGGAGGTGGAGGTCCTGCTCGAAGACGGGGCGCAGGTGGCGCCCGGCGCCTACGTGATGGAGGTTCGCGGGGCGGCGCGATCGCTGCTGACGGCAGAGCGGACGGCGTTGAATTTCCTGCAGCATCTTTCGGGGGTGGCGACGGCGACGCGACGGTTTGTGGAGGCGGTGGCAGGGACGGGGGCGCGCATCATCGACACGCGGAAGACGACGCCCGGGTGGAGGGCGCTGGAAAAGGCGGCGGTGGTGGCGGGAGGCGGCGGGAATCACCGCATGGGGCTCTACGACCGCGCCATGGTGAAAGACAATCATCTCGAGGTTGACGGCGCCTCGGAGGCGCTGCAGGAAGGGATTGACCGGTTCAAGGAACGGCATCCCGGGATCGGGGTGGAACTTGAGGCGGAGACCCTCGAGCAGTTCGAGCGGTTTCTGGATCTTCGGGGGGTGGACTACATTCTGCTCGACAACATGGAGAACGAGCAGATGCACAAGGCGGTCGAAATGCGGAACGCGCGGGAGGGTCCGCTTCTCGAGGCGAGCGGGGGGGTGACCCTTGAGACGGTGCGGGGGATCGCGCAGACCGGGGTGGAGTTCATCTCGGTGGGGGTGATGACGCACTCGGCTCCGGCCCTTGATCTTTCGCTGGAGTTCGTGGGGCGGTGAGGTTTCGGATTTCACGGGTTGGCAGGAGACATGCTGGGGGGGATGGAGCGTCATGCGGAGCTGGGTTCGACGAACGACCGGGCGCGGGAGCTGGCGCGGGCCGGGGCGGAGCACGGTTACCTTGTGTGGGCGGACCGGCAGACGGCGGGTCGGGGGCGGAAGGGGGCGGAGTGGTGGTGCGCCCCCGGGCGGGGGCTGGCCTTCTCGGTGGTGGTCCGTCCGCGGTGGGAGCGGGCACGCTGGGGATGGTTGGGGCTCGGGGCGGGTCTGGGGGTGGCGGAGGCCCTGGAGGGGTTCGGGTTCCGGCCGGCGATCAAATGGCCGAATGATCTGCTGTTGGGGGGGAGGAAGGTGTGCGGGATCCTTGTCGAATCGGATGGCGGGACGGCGGTGGCGGGGATTGGTCTCAATGTGAACGAGGAGCGGTTTCCGGAAGGGATCGAAGGAACCTCGTTGTTCCTTGCAGGCGGGAAGCTGCTGGTGCGGGAGGAGGTGCTGGAGGGGGTGTGGAAGGGCCTCATGATGGTGACGGATCGGGAGATTCCGGCGATTTCGGAGGCGGTTTGGGACCGGTTGGCGTGGAGGGAGGCGGTGGTGGAAACCAGCGAGGGGGTGCGCGGGAGGATTCGCGGGTTCGGAGCGAACGGCGAACTCAGCATCGAGAGTGGCACGCGGCTGGTGGAGGTTTCGGACGCCGGCGGTGTGACGCGGGTGGGGTGATTTGCAAAATCGGCCATTGAGTCGGAGCCGGGAGTCGGTTTTATCTCCGCACGCAATGGCGGAGCTGAGCAAGGCGTATGAACCCGGAGATGTCGAGCGGGCATGGTACGCGCGCTGGCTGGAGGCGGGATGTTTCCGGGGGAAGGCGGACTCGCCGAAGCCGGCGTATTCGATCGTGATTCCGCCGCCGAACGTGACGGGCATTCTGCATCTGGGGCACGTGCTGAACAACACGATGCAGGATATCCTGTGCCGGCGGGCGCGGCAGGAAGGCAAGGAGGTCTTGTGGTTGCCGGGGACGGACCACGCCGGGATCGCGACGCAGACGAAGGTCGAGCGGGCGTTGCGGGAGGAGGGGCTGACGCGGCGCGACCTCGGGCGGGAGAAGTTTCTCGAGCGGGTCTGGGAGTGGAAACGGCACCACGGGGGGATCATCATCGAGCAACTCAAGCGCCTTGGGTGTTCCTGCGACTGGGAACGGGAGCGCTTCACGATGGACGAGGGGTATTCGGCGGAAGTCCGGCGGGTGTTCGTGCGCCTGTTCAAGTCGGGGAACATCTATCGCGGCAAGCGGATGGTGAACTGGTGCCCGCAGTCGCTGACGGCCTTGTCGGACGAGGAAGTCGTGATGAAGCCGCAGCGATCGAAGCTCTACTACATGAAGTATGAGCTGGCCGGCGAAGCCGGGGCGTATTTGCGGATTGCGACCACGCGGCCGGAGACGCTGATGGGGGACACCGGGGTGGCGGTGAATCCGCGCGATCCGCGATACGGCCATTTGGTGGGCCGTCGGGCGCGTCGTCCGTTTCCGGAGGCCGAGATTCCGATCGTGGCCGACAAGCATATCGATCCCGAATTCGGGACGGGGGTGCTGAAGGTGACGCCGGCGCATGACAAGGCCGACTTCGAGATCGGCGAGCGTCACGGTCTTGAAGTTCTCGACGTGCTGCATCCGGACGGGCGGGTGAACTGTCCGGGGTGTCCGGACCTCGACGGGTTGGATCGTTTTGAGGCGCGGGAGGTGGCAGTGAGGAAGCTCGAAGCGATGGGGTTGCTCGAGTCGGTCGAGGATTACGAGAACAAGGTGGGGTTCAGCGAGCGGGCGAATGTGCCGATCGAGCCGCGGGTCTCGATGCAGTGGTTCCTGCGTTACCCGCAGGTCGAGCGGGCCACGCGGGCGGTGGCGGAGGGAGAGATCGTGTTCCGGCCGGCGCGATGGCGGAAGACGTATGTGCACTGGATGGAGAACATCCAGGACTGGTGTATCAGCCGTCAGCTTTGGTGGGGGCACCGCATTCCGGTCTGGTATCGCAGGGACAAGGCGGAGGAACTCATGAACGCCGCGAGTCTGGACGCGGCGGACCTCGAGCGGGGCGATCTGCATGTGGGGAACGAGCCGCCGGCGGACCCCGAGGGGTGGGTTCAGGACGAGGACGTTCTGGACACATGGTTCAGTTCATGGCTGTGGCCGTATGCCACGATGGACGAGGCGACGCGGGCGAAGTTTTATCCGACGAGCGATTTGTCGACGGGTCCGGACATCATCTTCTTCTGGGTGGCGCGGATGATCATGGCGGGGTATGAGTTCATGGGGGAGAAGCCGTTCGAGAACGTGTATTTTCACAGCATTTTGCGGGACATCGAGGGGCGGAAGATGTCGAAGTCGCTGGGGAACTCCCCCGATCCGCTCGACCTCATCGAGGGGTACGGTTCGGACGGGTTGCGGTTCGGGCTGATGCGGATCGCCCCGACCGGGCTGGACGTGCGATTCGACGAGAAGCAGATCGAGGAGGGCCGGAACTTCGCCAACAAGCTTTGGAATGCGTGTCGTTACCGGCAGATGCAGGGGACGGCGGAAGGGGAGGGGGCGGCCTTGAGCATTTATGCCGTCGACATCCTTGCGAAGCTGGAAGGGTTGGAGGCGGCGATGCGGAAGGCTTACGAGGATTACGCCTTCAACGACGCCGCGCAACAGCTCTACCATTTCTTCTGGTCGATGTATTGCGACTGGTTTCTGGAGGCGGTGAAGAACGACTTCAAGGCGGGGGCGGAACCGGGCCTGAAGGCGGCCACGCTGGAGGTGATGGACCGGGTGCTGGCTCGGTATCTGCAACTGCTGCATCCGTTCATGCCGCATCTCACCGAGGAACTGTGGGAGAAGCTCGGGTTCGGTGACGAGGGGACTTTTCTGGCGCTGGCGGAGCTGCGGAGAGATTCGGTGTTCGAGGGGCTCGGGGAGGTTGGGGCGGACCGGCAGCGCGAAGCGGCGGAGCAGGCGGCGGCGGTTTACGAGTCGGTGACGCGGGCGCGGAACCTGAAGGCGGAATACAACCTTGCGGCCAACAAGCAGGTGCGGTTCGTGGTGCGGCCGGTCGCGGACTGGGTGCGGGACGAGGGCGCCACCATGGCTTTGCTTTGCGGGGCGGCGGGCGTGGAGTTCTCTTCGGATTACGAGCCATCGAAGGGGACTCCGGCGGCCGTCACCCCGGTCGGCGAACTGTATCTGCCGCTCGAAGGGCTGGTGGATATCGAAGCGGAGCGGAAACGGCTCGGGGCCGAGATCGCAAAGGTCGAGAAGGAGCTCTCAAAGTCCGAAGCGAAGCTTGGAAATGAGAAGTTCATCGAGCGCGCGAAGCCGGAGGTGGTGCAGCAGGAACGGGAGCGCCGGCAGGCTTGGCGGGAGAAGCTTGCCCAGTTGCGCGAGATGCTGGAGGCGTTGTCGTAGGCGGGCGGCCACGCCTGTCGCCTGTCGCGTGTTGTGCGGGGTGCGACTGGCGGGTCTGAGGCTCGGGGATCGGTTGAGGCCGCCTCGGGGCTTGCCAGCCACGGTTGCGATCGGGCATGTTCGCGGCGGGGAGTGACAGATGCCGAGGATCTCCGAAGTGCCGGGAATCGCAGGTTCCATGCTGGAACTTTTCGAGGCGGCGGGATTCGAGGACGCGGCCGCACTTTTACAGGAGGACAGCCGTCAGATTCTGGCGCGGCTGAGGAGGGTCAACGAGACCTACCACCTCGCGAGCCGGCTTCCGTCGCAGATCGCGATTCACGCCTGGCAGGACGCGGCCTGGTCCCTCGAGGGACGCCCCGGCCGGGGGCATGGCGGCGGGATGCAGAGGCCGGAGTCCCTGCCGGAAGCGATCATGATTCCGGAGAGCGAGCTGCGCGCGTCGGGCCTCAGTCTGGATGAGGTTCCGTTGGCGGAGTTTCCTTGCGAAGAGCCCGCTCACAATGCTGCCGCGCCCGAGGCGGGGGCGCTTCACGAGGCCGGATTCGACCTCCGCGAGCAGGGCGGCACGGGGGGGGAATCCCCGGAAGGCGCCAGCGAACCGGCCGGGTCGCCGAAATCCGGAGGATCCGTCGAACGGGGCGTGCCACCCCGGCTGCGAAGGAGCGCCGGAAAGGACGCTTCCGGCCGTGCCCGCAATCGATTCAGGCGTCCCGATGAGTTGGCCGTCGCGCCGAAGCGCGAAGGGCGCCGGAACCTCGGCATGTCTCATCCGGACGCGGGGCAGGTGCGACTGGCGGCATGGGTGACGCTGGTGGTGGCGGTATTGGGCGTGCTCGCGGCGGCTTTCACATTTACGGTTCCGCTCGTGGTCCACTTTACGCAATGGGAGATCCCGCTCTGGGTTCTGATCGTTCCGGGGTTCATACCGGTGGGGGCGGTTTTTTATTTGTTGCTGGGGACGAGGGCCCGTTGCCGGCTGTGCGGGCATACTCTCTTTCTCCGCAAGCGATGCCGGCTGCACGAGAAGGCGCGACGTTCGATTCTGGGCTACGTCCTGACGATGGCGTTCGACGCGGCGTTTCGTGGCGTCTACCGGTGCATCTACTGCGGGATGAAGACGCGGCTTGGCAATCCGAGGCGCATTGGTTCGGAAGTGGGAAGGGGGCAGAAACTCTGATGGAAGGAGGCTTGAAAGCGGTTGGCGGATTGGCGGTTGTGGCCGGACTGCTGTGGTTCCTCTGGGGCGGGATGGAGCGGCCACGAGGCGAAGCCTCGCCAGCCGGGGCAGCCGGTTCGGAGGGAGACTGGGTGTCCATGGTGCCGCAGGACGGCCAGGGAGCATGGACCGAAGCGGCTTTCGGCGGAGAAGCCCCGGCACGCTGGAAGATGGGCGTGCTCGAAGTCGGAGCGGGTGCCATGCTCAGCGGAGTGCGCTGGGAAGGCGAGCTTCCCGTGACGCCCTACGAGATCGAACTGGAAGCGCAACGGACGTCCGGGGCGGATTTCTTCTGCGGCCTCACCGTGCCGGTGCGAGGGGCCGCGGAATGCGTGACGTGGATCGTTGGTGGATGGGGCGGGATGGTGGTGGGCATTTCGAGCATCGATGGCTACGATGCCTCCGAAAACGAGACGACGAATTACATGGAATTCGACAACCACCGGTGGTACCGGCTCCGGATGGCGGTTCGCCGGAACCGGCTTTCGGCCTGGATCGACGGCGAGCCGGTGGTGGACGTCGACACGACGTCGAAGGAACTGGGATTGCGGCCCGGTGAGATCGAGATGAGCGCCCCGCTCGGGCTGGCGACCTGGCAGACGGCGGCCGGGATCAGGAACGTGCGGTGGCGTCGTCTGCCGGAGTAGGACCACGGTTTCAGGAATCGGGATTTTCGCTTGATCTGGCTGGCTGGCGGGCCTATAGCGAAGTCAACAGAACAACTCTTGACGCCTCTGGAAGAGTGGGTTCCCAAGACCCGCTCTTTTGCGTCTACAGGAACCGGAACCATGACGAACGACCTCGTCGCACTCATCGACTATTACGAAAAGGAAAAGGGCATCGCCCGCCACAAGGTGGTGGAGGCGCTGGAGAACGCCTTTCTCTCGGCGTATCGCCGGATGGTGGCCGGGGCTGACGACATCGAGGAGATGCGCGCCGAGGTCGACACCAAACACGGGGAAACGCGCATTTTCGCGACGCTCGAGGTGGTCGAGGACGACGACTACGTGGACAAGTTCAACGAGGTCCCCCTGAGCCTCGCCCGGAAGAAAAAGCCGGACGCGGGGGTGGGCGACGCCGTCGAGTTCAACATCACGCCGAAGAACTTCGGGCGGATTGCGGTCCAGACTGCGAAGCAGACCATGATGCAGCGGCTGCGGCAGGCGGAGAAGGAGATGATCTACGACGAGTTCAAGGACCGTGCCGGGGACATCGTGAGCGGAGCGGTCCGCCGGTTCGAGAAGAACGACGTGATGATCGATCTCGGCAAGTTCGAGGCCCGCATGCCTTCGCGGGAGCGCGTCACGACCGAAGACTACAACATCGGGGATCGGATTCGGGCCTATGTGGTTTCGGTGGACAACGAGGCGCGCGGTCCGGAGATCATCCTGTCGCGGAGCCATCCGAATTTCGTCCGGCGGCTTTTCGAGGCGGAAGTGAGCGAGATTTCGGATCGCACGGTCGAGATTCGCGGGATCGCGCGGGAGTCGGGGTATCGCACCAAGGTGGCGGTTTTCAGCAATGACGACAAGGTCGACCCGGTGGGCGCCTGCGTAGGATTGCGCGGGGCGCGGGTGAAGAATATCGTGCGGGAACTCAACAACGAGAAGGTCGACATCATCCGGTGGAGCGAAGACCCGGTGGAGTTCGTGACGGATGCGTTGAAGCCGGCCTTGATCCGCTCGATCATCCTCGACGAGGAGAACCGGGTCATCCATGTGAAGGTTGACGAGGAGGACTTGAGCAAGGCCATCGGCCGCCGCGGCCAGAATGCCCGGCTGACCTCCAAGCTGGTTGACTGGGATGTGCAGGTGCGCAAGGACGAAAGCCAGAAGGAGCAATTTGAAGCGCGGGTGGCGGATGCGGCGCTGCAGTTGGCGGAGGATCTGGGGGTCGACGAGGAAGTGGCCGACAAGCTGTTCAGGGCCGGGGGAGCGACGCCGGACCTGGTGCTTCAGATGCCGCTCGAGTATATTGTGAGCGCGGTCGAGGTGGACGAGGCGGAGGCTCAGGCGGTCCTTGACAAGGCCAGCGCCGCCGTTGGCGCCACCGGTCCGGAGAAGGAGGATGCCGAGGACTCGCTTGCACCCGAGGCCGAATCGGGGGATGATGAAGGGGACGCAAGCGACGAACGCGCCGCGGCCGAAGGACATGGTGATCCCGAAGCCGCAATGGACACCCGGCTCGGGTCGCCCCCCTCCGAGGAGGAACCTCCGGCCGAAGAGGCGGACGAGACCACGGCCGGAGACGAAGCGGGAGAAGACCCGAATCCCGCCGCCGCCAAGGATGAATCCCTAACCCAGTAAGAACCGGGGGCGGGCGAAGGTAAGGACATTCCGGACCCGCCCCCCTCCGAACCCGATCAGACATGCCGGACGAAGGCTCCAAAGACAGCAAGAAGGAAGTCCTCGATCTCATCGACGAGCAGAAGAG
>CAYPUM010000109.1:0-9429 GCA_964413545.1 uncultured Roseibacillus sp.
TCATGAATCAGCTCATCGAGACGGGCAGGGTCGAGCGGGGGTTCCTTGGGGTGGTGATCCAGCCCGTGACGCAGGAGCTGGCGGAAGCCTTCGGCCTTGACGAGGTGCGTGGGATCATCATCTCCGAGGTCAGCGAGGATTCGCCGGCTGACGGGGCGGGCCTGAAGCAGGGAGACGTGATCGTGGAACTGAACGACCGCAAGGTGAAGAACGCGGGCTCGTTCCGCAATGCCATCGCCGCCACCCCGCCCGGCAAGACCGTGACCCTCGTGGTGCGGCGGGACGGAAAGCGAAAGTCGATCGACGTCAAGCTCGGCAGGCGTCAGAGCGCTCAGCTTGCGAAAGGCGGGGAGCCCGGATCGAGCGGGAGGCTGGGATTCGAGGTGAAAGAGCTTACCGAGGATCTGGCCGGGCGGTTTGGTTACACGGGGGAGGAAGGCGTCCTCATTTCGCAGGTGATGAGGGGCAGCGAGGCGGCCCGTGCCGGTCTGGAGCCCGGGCAGCTTATCACCGAGGTGAACCGCGAGCCGGTATCGAGCGTGAAGGAATTCAAGGCGGCGCTTTCGGATGCGGAGGAGCCGGGAACGCTCCTCCTTCTTGTGAAGGACGGGGAAATGTCGCGCTTCGTGACCCTTCCGCTCGATTAGAGGCGATTCTCCGGACTCCGCCGGACACAAACCTGAGAATCCAGCATGCCGATTGAACTGAGCAAGAAGAACGGCGGGGAGGTGTTGCTGCGGATCGAGGGCAAGGTGTCGACCCGCGATTACAGCCGTTGCATGCCTGAAATCGAGCGCATCGGCGAGGGGGAGAAGCGGGATGTCCACATGCGGGTCGAAATGGGACAGTTCGAGGGCTGGGAGACCACCTCCTCGTGGAAGGACATGGTCCGGGAGGAGCCGCCGCCTGTTCGCAACGTCCGCAAGATCGCCTTCGTGGGCGGCAGGGAATGGCGCAACTGGATGTGGGGGTTCTGCAGGCCGTTCAAGAACGCCGAGATCCGGTTCTTCGGGGAACAGGAACGCGACCGGGCGATGCGGTGGCTGGCGGCGTAGGGCGAGGCGCCATTCGTTCCATCCCCGGGTGATGGGGAACGGGTTTCCGCCGCCCGTTCCGAGCGGGGCAAGCCTCGGACCGGTTGACGGGAGGAGCGACGAGAACGGCCGGCGATTGGGCGGAGTGCCCCTTGTCAGGATCGGGATGAGGATCGCGGAATCGATGGAAGCAGGCCGCTTCGAGCGGCGCCGCCCCGAAGCCTCCCGAAGCCTCCGGTTGTGCCGTGGGCCGGTCACTCATTGAGCATCTTCCGGAAGGTGTTTTCGTCGATGGTTTTGGCGCCGTATTTCCGGGCGTCGGCGATCTTGTTGGAGCCGGGGTTCTGGCCGACGACGAGGTAGTCGGTTTCACTCGAGACGCTCGATGTCGCGCGTCCGCCATGGAGGCGGACTTCTTCGCGGGCCTGCTCGCGGTCCATGTCATCGAGGGTTCCGGTGAAGACGAAGCGTTGATCCTTGAAGCGATGGCCGCCCTTGCGGGACGGCATGTCCCGGACCCGCAGGCCGTTCGCCGCCATTCGATCGAGGACGTCGCGGTTGGCCGGTTCCGCGAAGAACCGGTGGACGGAGGCGGCCGTCTCCGGGCCCACCTCGCCGACCTTCTGAAGCTCCTCGGGGCCGGCCCGTTGCAGGGATTCGAGCGAACCGAAGTGGTCCGCGAGCACGCGCGCCGTCCGGCCGCCGAGGTGGCGGATGCCCAGCGCGAAGAGGAAACGGTCAAGACGCGGCTCGGCGGACTTCCGGATTGCGTCGTGCAACTGGCGCGCCGACTTCGTGGCGAATCCGTCGAGACCTTCGATGTCCTCGACCCGGAGCGTGTAGAGATCCGCAAGGTTGCGGACGAGGCCGCGATCGATTAGTTGCCGCGAGGTTTCCGCGCCGAGCCCGTCGATGTCGAGGGCTTCCCGGGACCCGTAATGCCGGAGATGACCGGCCAGTTGGGGATGGCAGGCCGGACCGGCCGGACAGAAATGACAGGCGCCCTCGCGGACCACCTCGGACTCGCAGACCGGGCATCGGGCGGGCATCGCGAACGGCTCGGACCGCTTCCGGCCGGGTCGGGGGACGCGTTCGACGACCTCGGGGATGACGTCGCCGGCGCGCGCGACACGCACCGTGTCACCCGGTCGCACGTCCTTCCGCTGCGCCTCTCCCTCGTTGTGCAGGGTGGCGCGGCTCACCGTGACCCCGCCGACGTCGACCGGTCGCAACAGGGCGACCGGAGTGAGCATGCCGGTCATGCCGACCTGCACGACGATCTCGTCGAGGACGGTCACTTCCTGCCGGGGCCGGAACTTCCATGCCATCGCCCAGCGCGGGCTGCGGTGGCGGGCGCCGAGTTCCTCCCGCAGGTCGAGGCGGTCGACCTTGAGAACCACTCCGTCGATCTCGTAGGCGAGGTTGTCGCGGTCGTTCGCGAGCTGGTCCCGGAAGCGGCGGATCTCGTCGAGGGAGGAGGCCTGCCTCCGGTGGGGATCGGTCTTGAGTCCCCATTCCCCGAAAAGGTCGAATTCCTTCCAGTGGGTGTCGACGCGGCGATCCTCGTCGATTTCGAGGATCTCGTAGACGAACAGGTCGAGCGGCCAGTCGGCGACGATTCGTGATTCGAGGCGGCGCAGGAGGCCGGCCGCGGCATTGCGGGGGTTGGCATAGGTTTCCTCGCCCCGCTCGGTCCGGCGCCGGTTCATGGCCTGGAAGGCCTCGCGCCCGATGAACGCCTCGCCGCGGACCGCCAGTTCGTCGGGGGCCGACCGCTTTTCGCCGCGGAGACGCAGGGGCAGCGCTCCGATCGTCCTGAGGTTTTCGGAGAGGTCCTCGCCCGTCTCGCCGTCGCCGCGGGTGGCGCCATGGGCGAAGACGCCGTGGCGGTAGACGAGTTCGACCGAGACCCCGTCGAACTTCGGCTCCAGCACGTAACAGACCTCGGAACGATCCCCGGCGGTCTCGCGGACCGTGCGGCAGAAGGAGCGGATCTCGTCCTCCTCGAGAGCGGCGTTCAGGCTGAGCATCGGAGCGGTGTGCCTGATGGTGGCGAGGGACTCGACCGGTTCCGCACCCACCCGGCGGGTTGGGGAGTTCTCGTCCTCGAACTCGGGAAAAGCCTCTTCGAGTTCCTCGAGGCGGGCGAAAAGCCTGTCGTAGGCGGCATCCGAAATTTCGGGACTGGCTTCCACGTAGTAACGGTGATCGTGGTAATCGATCCCTTCCCGGAGGGCCTCGATTTCGCGCCGCGCTTCGGGCTTGCCGAGTTCCCCGACGGGCTTGAAGCGCGTCCGGGGGTTCTTCTTGAAGTCGGGTGTCCCTGTCATGGCGTCAGTCGCGCTTGAGAAGCTTCTTCAAGTCCGTCCACGACCGCGTGTTGAGCACGTCGTCGGGTTCGATCCAGCCGCGGCGCGCCTCATCGACGCCGCAGGCCATGAACTGGAGGTCGCCCACCGTGTGGGCGTCGGTCGAGATGGCGATCCGGAGTCCCTTTTCCCTTGCCAACCGGCAGTGGACGCGTTTCAGGTCGAGTCGTTCCGGTTGGGCGTTCAGTTCGAGGAAGCACCCCCGTTCGAGGGCGGCGTCCATGATGTGCTCGACATCGACCTCGTAGGGGGGGCGACGGTTGATGAGGCGTCCGGTCGGGTGGCCGAGGATGTTGAAGGACGGGTTGTCCATGGCGCGGATCACGCGCTCCGTCTGCTTCTTGCCGGGGAGGTCGAATTTGCTGTGGATCGAGCCGACCACCACATCGAGTTCGGCGAGGACGTCGTCGTCGAGGTCGAGCGACCCGTCTTCGAGGATGTCGACCTCGATTCCCTTCAGGAGGCGGATGTCGTCGAGTTCGTCGTTGAGTTTGTCGATCGAGGTGATCTGGCGCCGGAGCCGCTTTTCGTCGAGGCCGTTGGCCATGCGGACCTGTTGCGAGTGGTCGGTGATGGCGAGGTATTCGTATCCGAGGTGGCGGGCGGCTTCGGCCATTTCGCGGAGCGAGTATTTGCCGTCGGTGGCCTTGGTGTGGGCGTGCAGGTTGCCGCGGATGTCGTCGTGGGTGAGGAGGCCGGGCAGGCGGCCCTTGCGGGCCGCCTCGATCTCGCCGTCGTCCTCGCGCAGCTCGGGCGGGATGAAGGGGAGGTCGACCTCCCGGTAGACTTCCTCCTCGGTTGCGCCGGCGAGGCGCTTCTCGGCCCGGAAAACGCCGTATTCGTTGACCTTGAGGTTCTTCTTCCCGGCCATCCTGCGGACCGAGATGTTGTGGGCCTTCGAGCCGGTGAAGTAGAAGAGGGCCGCGCCGTATGCGACCTGTTGCACCACGCGCAGATCGACTTGCAGGTCGGAGCGGAGGCGCACGGTGGCCATGGTTTCCCCTTTCGAGACGACCTCTTCGACATCATCGTAGGCGACGAAGCGGTCCATGACGGGGGTTCCGCGCTTGCAGGTGACAAGCAGGTCGATGTCGCCGACGGTCGAGCGCCGGCGACGATAGCTTCCGGCTGCCACCACCTTTTTCACTCCGGGAATGGCGCGGAGGTATTCGAGGAGGGAATCAACGAACTCGACGACCTCCGCGCGGAGGAAGCGTTGTTCTTTCCCGCGGTCTTCGCGGATGGCGGAGAGGATGCGTTCTTCGGTCTTGTGGCCGAACCCTTCGAGGTCGTGAATCCTGCCGGCTTCGGCGGCCTCCGCGAGGTCGCCGATCGACTCGATGTCGAGTTCCTTGCGCAACTGTGCGGCCCGTTTCGGACCCACGCCGGGGAGGGCGATGATCCGCGCGAGTCCCTCGGGGATGTCCTTTTTCACCTTTTCGAGGAGGGAGAGTTTGCCGCTATCGACGATCTCCTCGATCTTGCCGGCGAGGTCGGCGCCGATCCCGGAGAGATCGGAGAGGTTTTCGCCGTCGGCCACCATTTGGGCGACGGGGCCGGGCAGCCCCCGAACCGTCCGCGCCGCGTTCCGGTAGGCCCGCACCCGGAACGGGTTGGCGTCCCGGATCTCGAGGAGGTCCGCCAGCATGTCGAAGGAGTCCGCGACGTCTTTGTTGTGAACGGGCATGAGCAGGTTGCAACCGGGGGCGGTGGATTCCTCGGAACTATTCGCTGCTCCAAGCATGCCAATAGGCCCCAAGGGAGCGTTTCAGGTGCTTGGTCTTCCCGGCGAAGAGGCGCTCTCCAAGCGGCCGGGCGGCTTTGCGCAATTCCTCGCGGCGGCGCTCGATCAGGCCGAGGAGAGCTTCGGTGGTGGTCCCGTCTCCGAAGCGGTCGGGATCGGCGGTGATGGTTTGCCGGAAGACGCTCAGGTCGTGCTCGTCGCCGAGCAGGCCGGAGAGCTTGCCGGTCTCGCTGCGGCGGGCGTCCATCACGGGCCGCCAGATGTCACGAAGCAGCCGGCAGTGATACCAATGATATTTGGTGCGTTTGCGCCATTCGTGGAATTGCTCCGCGGAGGGCTCTCGGCAGGAGGCCTTCATGGCCTTGCGTCCCCGGCGGTAGGTCTTTGTCACTCCGGGGAGGAGGGAGTCGAACGAGACGGCGCGCGGCGCCCACCTGTCGAGGCGCTTGCGGCCTTCCTCGAGGCGGGCCCCGAAGTCGGCGAGGCGCTCGTCCAGTTCCACCACCTGTTCGGCGAGTTCCTTGCGGCGCAGGGTCAGTTGACGCCGGACCGGGCCGAAGGCGCTGCGTTCGATCTGCTCGTCGAAATGGTCCATGAGGGCGTCGTAGGTCTCGATCAGCGCCTCGGCATCGCGCACATGAGAGAGCCGGCGGGCCGCGTCGCGGTACCGGGAGTTCTCGCGGTCGAAGGTGTCGTCCTCGTCGAGGGGGGCTCGCACGAGGCGGAGGAGGCCGCGGATCTTCTTGCAGCGCTTGCGGACCTGGTGAACGGTTTCACGACGCCCGAGGGAGGTGTCGTGCAATTCCGCGACGGCGCGGTCGAGCTGTTCCTCGGCGATCCGTTCGATTTCCGACGGGAGGCGGCCGGGGTGCTTGATGCGATAAGGCATGGTGCGGATTGGTTTTGTGGCCGGCTTTTCGCGGTGGGTGCCGCGGCTTCGGGAATAACCCTACAGGGGCGGAGTGGCATTGGTAAGCCGGAGATCTCCGGAAAGCACTCTAGTGTCGGGGAGTAGCGCAAGTAATGGACTTCCGTACGTCCCTCCCGTCCGCCGGAACCCGATCCTCCGAAAATGGGCGGGGCGGAAACCACGGTACGTCCCCGAAGTACGCCCGATCGGTTGAAGATCGGATCGCGCGGAGGTCCGAAGCCTGATTTTCCGGAGAAGCCGGAAGAGCTAGCATGGTTCGGTCGTTGGCGGCAACAGCCTGTTGGACAGGCATCCCCGGCGGCGAAACACCAACACGAAAGGACTGTTGATTATGTCTATGGTAGCAGAAAAGGAAATGGAGCATATCGGTGAGAGCAAAGGGGCCGCCAATCATGATCACGACATGATTCACGAGCTCAGCAAGAGGCTCGATGCCTACTGGCGCTACGACCAGTATATCGCCAATGCCGAACCCGACCCGGACCTGCAGAAGTTCTGGCAGGACATGAAGGGCCAGGAGATGCAGAACATCGGGCGGCTCAAGGAGTTCATCACCAACCACTGCCAGAAGGGCTGCTTCTGAGGACGACATGCTGGTCAGTGAGAACTCATCCCGATGGCGGTCAGCCTTGGGGTCGGGGTCCTGTTCGTCACCGTGATCACCCTCGTGATCGTGCCGGCGGCCTATCGGATTGTCGAGGACGTGCCGGAGTTGTTCCGGTAGGTGCTGGAGTTGTTCCGGTAGGTCGCGAATTTCGAGTATTTTGCGGCTTGGTGCCTTGGTGCGGGTCAGGGGCCGGCGCGGAGGGCCTTGACCTCCTTGGCGGAGACGATCTCGCCGCCGATGCCCCAGTTGCCGCTCTTGACTTCCTCGACGAGGACGTGGGTTTTTTCGCGGAGGTGTTCTCCCTCGACCGAGATGAGGGCGTTGGTGACGCGTTCGATGATCTGCTGTTTTTCATCGTCGTCGAAGACACCCTCGACGACCTTGACGTTGGCGAATGGCATGATGCTGGTCGGGGTTCGGATTTCGCAGCGGGGGTTTCTATGCCTTGGCGGCGGCATAGCGGTCGGACACGGCGGCCCAGTCGACGACGTTCCAGAAGGCCTTCACGTAATCGGGCCGCTTGTTCTGGTATTTCAGGTAGTAGGCGTGTTCCCAGACATCGCAGCCGAGGATGGGGGTGCCGGGGCAGTCGACGAAGCCCTTCATAAGGGGGCTGTCCTGGTTGGGGGTCGAGCACACGCGGAGCCCCCCGTTGTCGCCGACGCAGAGCCACGCCCAGCCGCTGCCGAATCTCGAAGTGGCGGCCTGAGTGAACTCTTCCTGAAACTTTGCGACACCGCCAAATTTCTTGTTGAGGGCGTCGATGAGGTCCTGGGACGGCTGGCTGTCGCCGCCGGGGCCGAGGATGGTCCAGAAGAGGGTGTGGTTGGCATGTCCACCGCCGTTGTTGCGGACCGCGGTCCGAATCTCTTCGGGGACGGCGTTGAGGTCCGAGATGAGTTCGACGACGGGCTTCCCGGCCAGCTTGTCGTGTCCTTCGAGGGCCTTGTTGAGCTTGTCGACGTAGGTCTGGTGGTGACGATCGTGGTGGATCTCCATCGTCGTGGCGTCGATGTGTGGTTCGAGCGCGTCAAACGCGTAAGGCAGAGCCGGCACTTCGTGTTTGGTGGATGCGGTTGTGGTTGGCATGATTCTGGAAATTAGCTGCGGGGGTCCGCGACGGGAATGCGCGAGGTCCCACGCCTGTCCGTAGGCGATGACGAACGCCCCGGTACTGGATTCGCCTATCGGTCCACCACGATCCGGGCGTCCGCCAGAACGCAGGCGTCGGGCAGGGCGAGGACCGGATTCAGGTCGATCTCCCGGATCGCGGGAAAATCCTGCACGAGCTGCGAGAGCCGCAGCAGGGCGTCCTCGATCGCGCGCAGGTCGCTGGGCCGGTTGCCGCGTTGACCGTCGAGGATGCGGCGGGAGCGGAGCCCGTCGATCATCCGGCGGGCGTCGCGGCGGTTGATGGGAACCATCGCGAAACGCACGTCGGGTGAGACGATATTGAGGGCGAGGGGCGGGTCGATCCGCAATCCCAACAGGCGCCGTTGTCCCAGTCGGTCACGCCCGGCAGTCTGCCGGTGGAATTCGCGCGCCTGAAGGCCGGGCAGTGACCGCAGGCAAGGCGAAGGCTCGAATCCAACAGTGGCGGCCTCCCCATCGGGGGGGGCGGCATCTGCTTCGCCGCCAGCGCGCAACGATGCGCTACGGCGCCGAAACCTTCAGGTTCCGCCGCCTGCCGAGCTTGAGGAATTTCTTGTCGAAGGTCTTCAGCTCGGCTCCCTGGCAGCGGGCGTAGTGGAGCGAGTCGGCGAAATCGAAGCCCGCCCGGAATCTCTCGAGGACCTCGAGCAAAGCGGGGCGATCATCGACCAGGACCGCGGGGAGCCTGAGCAGTCGATCGAAGGCTTCGGCGATCTCGCCGGGGGCGAATTCGTAGGCCGCCCGAAGAACCCACTCGGACTCCATCAGCACCGTTTCCGGGATGAAGACCGGTCCGCTGGCGAAAAGATTTGCGGCCCGTTTGTTTTCCGCCGGATCGTCTTCGACGAGAAACCGGATGACGACGTTGGTGTCTACCGCGGCGGCTTCCATGACTTTCGGGCGAGTTCTGCGACGGCCCTGTCCATGTCTTGCACGCTCACCCCCTTGCGTCCGGGTTTGAGCATCCCGGCAACTTCGGCGATGGAAACCGTGGCGTCCTCCGCGGGCATCGCGGCATGGGTTGCGAGGGTGCTGAGGATCTCCGCCTGCAAACTCCGCCGGTGGGCTCTCGCCCGGCGTTTGTAGGTCTCGTGCAGATGCTCGGGGATGTCCTTGAGCGTGATGGAGGGCATGCAGCCACCTTATGCAACCATTTTGGTTGTGTCAAGAGGAAGCAGGGGTCCGTCCAAACCAATTGCCATTTTGACGTCGCTTTGCTGCATTGGAGCATGGCACGGCAACGGCGCATTGAGTATGCGGGGGCGATTTATCACGTCATGGCGGGGGGGCCGCCGGGAGAACATTGTTCGTGATGACCGGGACCGGGAGCGATTCGAGGAGACCTTGGCGGAGGTGGTGGGACGCTCCGGCTGGGTGCTCCATGCATGGGTGTTGATGAGCAACCACTACCACTTTCTCCTCAAGACCCCGGAACCGAACCTGGTGGCGGGCATGACATGGTTTCAGAATGCCTGGACGCGGCGCTTCAACGTGCGTCACCGGCTTTGGGGGCATCTGTTCGGGGGCGCTACAAGGCGATTCCGGCGGAGGAAGGCGAGAGAAATGTCAAATAGTTTGGCCTGACCCCTATT
>CAYPUM010000110.1:0-9292 GCA_964413545.1 uncultured Roseibacillus sp.
GGTGTCGAGGTAGGCGGCCTGGCGGGGGCGCATGGCGAGGGCGGCGCGAATGAGCTCATGGGCGCGGTCGAGGTCGCGGCAGGCGCGGGAGGCCGTCCAGGCGGCGCTGTTATAGGTGTTGTGCGCGTCCGGGTAGGCCTTGATCGACTCTTCGAGGCGCTTCGCCACGATCCGGTAGTTGCGGTCGTGCTCGTCGACCAGGCCGGCCTCGCGGAGGAGGGGGAAATAGTCGTCGGCCAGGAGGCCGTCTCCGTTGAGCAACTCGAAGCAACTGCGGAAGATCTTCCGGGCGGCGGGTTCGTTTCCCTCGTCGAGGAGGGCAAGGCCGCGGTAGAGGTCGGCCGCGAAGCGTTTCCGGATGAAGACGAGCGGGTTGAGGTAGGTGGACCTGCCCCGGATGTATTGCATGGCGTCGACCTCCGCGAAGGCGGCGGCCTGTCTCCAGCGTTTGCCGCGCTTGGCGTGTCGCGCGTAGTGTTCCGCGGCCGGATGCCAATACCACTCGTTCGGGGAGCAGGTGGCAAGGAGAAGCTTCCAGTAATGCTCGGCCTCGGCAAGCGCGCCCTGCCGGTCGAGATCGCCGGCCAGTTGCCGGAGACGCATCGCTTCATCGAGACTGAAGAGTTCGATCCGCTCGAGGATGTCGCCGGCCTCGGCAGGGCGCCCGGCCCGAAGGAGCGCCCCGGCCTGCAGGGCGAGAAAGCGAAGGTTGGTGGGCTCGGCCTCCGTGACGGATCCAAAGGCCGCGGCAGCCTTCTCCCACTCCGCAAGATGAGAAGAGTACGCCGCGAGCTTGGCGCTCCAGATGGTGGCTTCGTCGAGGCGGTTCAGTTCCTCAAGCAGCGAAATCACGGTGCCGGCATCGTCCCGCGTCTCGGCGGCTTCGAGGAGGGCCGTGAAATGCTTGACGCGGTCGTCGGCGTCCGCCGCAGCGGCCCGCTCGGCGAGCGCCTCCAGAACCGGATCGAGCTGCTCGGGCGGCATGTGGACCACGCCGTAAATTGCTCCGAGGAGAAGGAGGCGCTGGGCGGGCCTCCCGGCGGAGGCTCCCTCAAGCAGCCTCCAGAGCCGCCGCGCCGCGTCATCCTCGCCGAAGAGCAACGCAAGGAGGACTTTCGCATCCTTCTCGCCGGCTTCCTCACCGAGTTGCGCGGAAGCCGCCCGGAACGCCAGTTCGTGGAGGCTCCCGCCCATGTCCTGAAGCTGGCCGAGGAATTCCCTCCACCGCTCTTCTCCGTCCTCCCGGGCGATCGCCGCCAGTTCCTCCATGATTTCCAGCGCCTCGTCCTCCTCTCCACGGGCGTGCAGGAAGGCGGCGAGGGTCAGGAGGTCGTAGCGCATGCGATCCGCCGCCTCCCACTCTTCGCGCAAGCCGGCGAAGCGCTCCTCGCGCCACGCCCGTTGTTCCCCGGCGGTTCCGGCGTAATCGATCGCCGCCAGAGCCCGGGCGGGTTGCTCGGTCATTTCGAAGTAGCTGAAGGCGGCTTCGGGATAATCGCGCTCGATGACGGGAAGGGCGTGCTCGAAGTAGCCGTTCAACATGAGCGACAAAAGCGCTTCGCGCTCTTCCTCGCCGCCGTCGCGGGCCAGTTCGGCAAGGGTCAGGGCGTCCCTTGCGGCGCCCTCTTCGTCGCCCTGCCAGCGCTTGAGGGCGATCCCGGCGTGGAGCCGCAGGACCGGCGTGCGTCCCTGTTGCCCTGCGAACCACGTGAGATAGGGTGCCGGATCCCCTTCGAAGAGCGCAAGGGAGGCCACGAGATCGTCGCGGCCCAGTTGCTCGGCCAGCTCCCGGGCGGGCCCGGTCCGGCCGGCGGCCCTGAGCAGCGCCAACCGCATGGTGGCGGCCTCCTTCTCGCCGGCCCCCGGAAACAGATTTCCCTCCGCGGCGAAAAGGCGCTCATCGTTGGCGGGCGCCATGCCGTTGTCGAGTTCACCCTGCACGCGCATGAAAGCCGCGCGCCGGCGGCAGTTCTCGTCGTCGAACGGCGTCAGTTGCAGCAGTTCCCAAGCCTCTTCCCTGCGGCCCGCCACCAACTCTCCGAGCACGGCCGGCAGAATCGCCTTGTCGAGGATCTCGCTGCAGGCCTCCCGCGCCTCGGGGTCCTTCTCGAACCGGTAAAGCCGCAGCATCTGACGATACGCATTCTGCTCGTTGAGCTCCTGGAAGACGTCCTCCTTGCCTTCCACGCCGCTGCGAAAATACCGCTGCACAAGATCGACAACCGCCTCCGGGGTGCCCGGGGTAATGCCGGTCCGAATCCGCTGCAGCAACAGGTTGGCGCGGTGGGCCACTTCCGGGTCGGGGCTGGCGGTGCCTTCTTCGAGCGCCCCGAGGGCCTCCTCCCCAAGCTCCCAAAGTGCGTTCGTGGCCGCCTCCCGATCACGATAGCGATCAGCCGCGAGTTGTTCCACGAGATCCCGCGCCATCGCCGCCCGGGCGGCCGGCACCGGCGTTTCGGCCTTCTCGACGGCGGCTTCACCGATCACGGCCCCACGCAGCGGCCCCCTTTCGGGCCGCTCCTCGCCCATCGCAGCCCATCCGAGCGTCGCGGCGGCCAAGGCAAGAAGATGGGGTCGTCTGATCATGCTGCTGGAATTCAGGGGGCCGACGATCCCTCGCGGGAGCGTGGGAAACAGGGCAACAACGCACATCGAAGCAGATCCGCAACCCTCGTCAGCCCGATTCACCCGGCACCGGTCAACCCTACCGGAAAAGCGCCTACTTGCCGATGCAAAACCTCCCGAAGATCTCGCCCAGCAGTTCCTCGGTCTCGACCCGTCCGGCGATCTCTCCCACCGCCTCGAGGGCGAGGCGGAGATCCACCGCCGCGAATTCCGGGCTCGCCCCGCCCTCGAGTTGCCTTCGTCCGGCCTCGACACCCTCGCGCGCCCGCCGGAGACAATTCTGATGCCGGGCGTTGACCGCCACCGCCTCCTGTCCCCAATCCCCCTCCCCAAACGCCAGCTCGTCGCGGATCGCAGCGGTCAGCTCCGACAATCCGGCCCGCTCGCGACAGGACAACCGGACCCCCGCAACCCCCTCCCACCCGCGATGTTCCCCAAGGTCCGCTTTGTTCAGCACCAATATCCAGTGCCTGTTTTCACGCTCGGCACGTGACAGGAGGCGCCCGGGCGGCTTGCTCACGTCGGCCACTTCGAGGATGAGGCCGGCTTCTGCAAGATGGCGGCGGGTGCGGGCCACTCCGTGGCGTTCGAGCTCGTCATGGCTTTCCCGCATCCCGGCGGTGTCGATGAGCCGCACCGGAACTCCGCCGATGTTGACCACCTCCTCGACGGTGTCCCGGGTGGTGCCGGGAATCTCGCTGACGATGGCGCGCTCCGACCCGAGCAGCAGATTGAGGAGGCTCGATTTTCCGACATTGGGCTCGCCGCAGATGACGGTCCGCACCCCCTCGCGCAGAATGCGCCCCTGCTCGGCGGTGGCCAGCAGCCGATCGATGCGCATCCCGCACCCCGCAAGACGCCTCGAGAGGTCCGCCATGGCGCCGGGATCGGTGTCTTCCTCCGGGAAATCGATGTACGCCTCGAGGTGGGCCACGACCCCGAGCAACTCGCCCCGCAGGGCCTCCGCGGCCTCCCCGAGCCGCCCGTCCAATTGATGCCGCGCCGCCTTCAAGGCCAGCCCGGTCCGGGCCGCGATGATGTCCATCACGGCCTCCGCCTGGGTGAGATCCATCTTCCCGTTCAGAAAGGCGCGCTGCGTGAACTCGCCGGCCTCCGCCGCGCGCGCCCCACATTCGAGCAGGCGGCCAAGGACGCGCTGCGTGACAAGGATGCCTCCGTGGCAGCCGATCTCGATCAGGTCCTCTCCGGTGTAGCTGCGCGGCTTGTGGAACGGGGTCACGAGCACCTCGTCCAACACCTCGCCGTCCCTCTCGCGGATCACAGTCCGCCGTGCCTTCCGCTCCGGCCACTCGACGGGGGCGCCCTGCCCCAACGCCCTGCGCAGCACCTCGAACGCTTCCGCGCCGCCGAGCCGCAATACCGCGATGGCCCCCGGCCCGAAGGGCGTCGCCACCGCGGCGATGGTGTCGCTCATGAGGAGGATTGCACCGTCTCCGGCCCCGCCACGCCCGGCGGCGTTTCGACGGGTTCCTCGTCCTCGCGGGCCGGCACGCTGTCTGGCGGCCTCCCGTCCTCTCCGGCGCCGCCGCCGGGGTCTCCGCCAGCCGGCGCGGGATCCGCCAGCCCGGTCGGAACGGCATTGCCCTCGGTGCCGCCCAATCCCAGCAACTCCCAACACAGGAACCTTCGAAGGACGAGTTCGGGCTCCTCGTCCCCCGTCCATCCCAATTCCACGGTGGCATAGCGCGTCCGCGCCATGGCGCCCGGTATCCCGATCCATGCCACTCCCGCGAGAATGCGGCCTTCCCGGCTGGCCATGTCGATCGGAATCTTGACGTAATCCCCCGCATATGCCGGATCGGCAAAACGGAACCATCGCCGCTCGCCGGATTCCTCGCCCCGCGCCCCCGGAACGTCCTCCTGAACCGTCACCCGGAAAACCTCCCCGACTCCGGGCCGGGGAAAAAGATGGAAATGCCGCAGCCGCCGGTACTTCGTCTGCACGAAAACGTCCCAGTCCAGCAGGAGCCGCCCTCCAACCTCCTTGAAGAACGCCATCACCCGCACCGGCTCCATCGCAAAGTTCTCGCGGGCCGCCGTCGCCGCCAGCAGCAACCCCGGTTCCTCAAGCCCCTTCTGAACCTCCGGCGGCGCCACCGGCGTGAAAAACTCGCTCAGGTCCCACTGCGCCGGACGCTCGTAGCGCATCAGAAACAGGCCGCGTTCACGGTCCGCGATGTCAAGCGGGAAAAAACTGAACGCCTCCACCGGGGTGTCCTGCCCGGCGTCCCCGATCCCCTCGTGGAAGGACTTCAGATCAGCGAGCCGCGACCGCCCGCCGATCACGAACTTGCACCGATCCTCGGCGGTCCGGGCCGCGAGAAACCCCGCAAGGGTCTCGCTCGCGTCCGTCTTCCAGCCGTCGCGAAGGTACTGCTTGCGTCCCAGCGGACTCATCCCCGAAACCCCCTCCGGCGCCTCCCGGCGCTCCTCGACTACTACGGGAGCAGTATCCCCTATGCCCCGGGTCATCTTCCAGATGACAAGGGCGGCCAGCACCGCCCCGATCGCAAGAAGAGCCGCCACGAAGGGAATGACGGGATGGATGCGCCGCTTCGCACCCGGGGCTTCCGGAGCAATCTCCGCCTCAGACGCCGCGGGAACCGCCCCCAAAACCGGCGGCGGCCCGCCTTCCGGTTCCTCGGACGGCCCGGCTTCCGGCCGCTCCTCCCCGCCACGCGGTGACTCGTCAGGCCCCGCGCCGGCCGGCGGGAGTTCCGGCGGCCCGGACGGGACCTCCGTCATCCTGATTCCCGGCGCCTGCGAAGCGGCGCCCTCCCCGCGCGGCTCGGCGGGCCGCGCTGGCTCCTCGACGGGCCGCGCTGGCTCCTCGACGGGACCGGCCACTCCGCCTGCGATTTCGCCTCCGCCCGGCGCCGTTTCAGCCGCGGCGGGTTCTGGTCCCGCGGATCCCTCGGCCACCGGCGGCGGCGGCGACATGACCTGCTTGCCACAGTGCGGACACGGACCCGCCGTCGGGGGAAGATCGTAGGGGATCTGAATCTCCCCATGACAGAACTCGCAGCGGAACCTCCGATGTTGCGGAGAATCGGTTTGGTTCATCGATTGTTAACGTTGTTTGAAAACTAACCTCCCGGACTCCCGATGTCAATCCCGGCGAGGGCGGCATCAAGGGCGTCGAGACATCGTTCGTTCTGGCCGGGGGTTCCGGCCGTGATGCGCACCCACCCCGGCAGCTTGTAGCCGCGCATGGCTCGCACGATCACGCCCCGCTCGAGCATCGCCTGAAACACTGCATCCCCGTCGCGAACGTTCACAAGGACGAAATTGGCCGAGCTGGGAACAAACTCGAGCCCCCGCTGCCGGAAGGCGTCCTGCAGGAAATCCACCCCGGCCCGGTTGTTGGCGACGGTGCGGGCCACGTGTTCGTGGTCGCCGAGGGCCGCGAGGGCCCCGGCTTGGGCCACGGCATTGACGTTGAACGGCTGCCGCGCCTTGTGCAGAACCTCCGCCAAACCCTCCGGGGCCAGTCCGTAGCCGACGCGCAGGGCGGCCAGCCCGTGGGCCTTCGAGAAGGTCCGCATGACGCAGACGTTGCGGCCCTCCTTGACGTATTTCACGGTATCCGGCGGATCGGCCAGAAACTCATGGTAAGCCTCGTCAAAGACCGCCACCACGTGCCCCGGCAGCCGCGCCATGAACCGCTCGATGTCATCCTCGCCGACCAGCGTCCCGGTCGGGTTGTTCGGATTCGCAACGAAGACGAGGCGCGTCTCCTCGGTGATGGCCGCGATCATCGCCTCAAGGTCGTGGACGAATCCCGGGTCCGGAACCTCGATATACTTCGCCCCGAAGAGGGTCGCCATCAGCTTGTAGACCACGAAGGCATGCTCCGCCGCCACCAGCGAAGCCCCCGGGTTCAGAAAACCGTGGCAGAGCAGTTCGATGATCTCGTTCGATCCGTTGCCGAGGACGACGTTGCCCATGGCCACCCCGTGCCGCTCCGCAAGGGCCCCCCGCAGCGCCCACCCGCCGCCGTCCGGGTAAAGCTGCGCCCGTTCGACCTCCCGGCGCATGGCCTCCTTCGCCAGCGGCGACGGCCCGAGCGGGTTCTCGTTGCTCGCAACCTTCACAATCTCCTCCGGCCGCAGGCCCAGCTCCCGCGCCGTCTCCTCGATCGGTTTCCCCGGCTCGTAAGCCTGCAGGTCACACACAAAGCGGTTCGCGAAGCCCTGCATCGACATGGCCGCCGAGTCTAGCCGCTCCCCCCGCCATTGCCAGCCCGCAACTCGCGGCGGCGCCAAAACATAATCCGTAAGGAAATGCAAGCACGATCCATCGCGGAAAAAAGAACTTTTCGTCACTGCAAATTCCCTTTGCACTCCCCCGGAAGACGGGTTAGGGTGCAGTGGTCTACCGTGTGCGTCACTCGTTGGTGCGTGCCCGAACCGATACGACAACCAAGGGGGCTGCCCCGCCAAGGTAATGTCATGCCTCTCCAGGAAGACAGGCCCGAGGCGGATGCCCCCACCTGATGGGCTACGGGAACGTGGCTCACGTCACCAATGACGGCACGGCGGATCCAAGGAAACCCGCTCATTCGGATGAGCGGGTTTTTCCTTTTACTCGTGGTAGGGCACTCCGAACTCGACCTGTTTCCAGACCACGCGTTCCCCCTCGAAACAAAACCGGCCGCGGAATGACCGGCCCTCCAGCATTTGGGGAAGCCAATACCGGTCGTCCTCCCACATCAGTTCATACGGAATGCGGTGAATGGCGGTCCAGTGCGGGATCGCTTCGGCCGTGGCGGTGACTTCGCCCGAGTATTCGCGGGCGCGAAACACGTGGCAGTGGATGTCGGGAAGGTCCGTCATCGCAAAAAACAGCTCGCCCACCTTCCGGGGAGCAAGAGGCGTGATGCGCAGCTCCTCCTCCGTCTCGCGAATCGCGGACTGCACCGGAGTCTCGCCGTCGTCGATCTTGCCGCCCGGGGCGTTGATCTTGCCCGCTCCCATCCCCCGTTGTTTCTCGATCAGGAGAACCTCGTGATCCCGCACCACGAACATCAGGGTGGCGCGGAGGCGGGGAACCCACCTGCTCCAGTCAATCGGGGAGGCATGGTGCGCGTCGCCCATCAGTCCGCCGCCCCGGCCAGTTCCTCCACTCCCGCACAGGTGCAGACCACATGCCGGTCGCCGAAAACATTGTCGATGCGTCCCACCGCCGGCCAGAACTTGTCGCCGCGCAGACGCGCCGCCGGGAAAGCCGCCTCCTCCCGCGAGTAGGCCCGCTCCCAGCGGTCCGCACATACGACGTCCGCCGTATGCGGGGCGCGGCGCAGAACGTTGTCCTCGCGATCGGCCTCCCCCTGCGCCACCGCCTCGATCTCCCGCCGGATTCCGATCATGGCCTCGCAGAAACGATCCAGCTCCGCCTTTGACTCCGACTCCGTGGGCTCGATCATGAGGGTCCCCGGCACCGGCCAGCTCATGGTGGGGGCGTGAAACCCGTAATCCATCAGGCGCTTCGCGACGTCCTCGACCGTGATGCCGGTCTCCTTCTGCAACGGCCGGAGGTCGATGATGCACTCGTGCGCGATGCGCCCCCGCCGCCCCTTGTACAGCACCGGAAAATGCTTTCCGATACGGTGTGCAACGTAGTTCGCGTTCAGGAGCGCGAATTGCGTGGCGGCCGTCAGGCCGGGGGCGCCCATCATCCGGATATACATCCAGGAGATGACGTTGATCGAGGCGCTTCCCCATGGCGCCGCGCTGACCGCCCCCTCGCGGTTCGGCAGCAGCGCGTGGCCCGGCAGAAACTCGACGAGGTGGCCCGCCACCCCGATCGGCCCCACCCCCGGGCCGCCGCCGCCGTGCGGGATGCAGAACGTCTTGTGCAGGTTCAGATGACAGACGTCGGCGCCAATCTGCGCCGGGCTCGTCAGGCCGACCTGGGCGTTGAGGTTCGCCCCGTCCATGTAGACCTGCCCCCCGTGCCGATGCACGGTGTCGCACACTTCGAGAATCTCCTCCTCGAACACGCCGTGCGTGGACGGATAGGTCACCATCAGGGCCCCGAGCTCCCCGCTGTGCTTCTCGCACTTCGCCTGCAGGTCGCCAAGGTCGATGTTGCCGTGGTCGTCACATGCGATCGCCACCACCCGAAACCCCGCCATCACGGCCGAGGCCGGGTTGGTGCCGTGCGCCGAAACCGGGATCAGACAGACCGTGCGGTGTCCTTCGTTCCGCGCCCGGTGGAAGCGCCGGATCGCCAGCAGGCCGGCATACTCGCCCTGCGAGCCGGCGTTGGGCTGCAGCGAGATCCCGGCGAAACCCGTGATGGCGGCCAGCCAGTCTTCCAGCAGCCGCAACATGGTCCGGTAGCCCACGCTGTCCTCGAACGGCGCGAAGGGATGAAGATTCGCCACCTCCGGCCACGTCACCGGCATCATCTCGGCCGCCGCGTTCAGCTTCATGGTGCACGAACCAAGCGAGATCATGGACCAATTCAACGCCAGATCCCGCCTCTCGAGGCGCTTCAAATAGCGCATCAGCTCGGTCTCGCTCTGGTAGCTGTTGAAAACGGGCGCCTCAAGGTAGGACGACTGCCGCCGCAGCGGACCGGGAATCCCCGGAACCTCCTCCCCCGCCGGCGCCGCGTCAAAACACTCGAGGAGCGCTCCCAC
>CAYPUM010000111.1:0-9265 GCA_964413545.1 uncultured Roseibacillus sp.
TAATGATTAATGAAAAGAGATTTACAAAACTATGAAAACGACAAAGCCGGCCGCAAGATCAAAGCCAATACCTTCCTGATCTGGAAAGGCAATGCCGTGACCGACTTCGATCTGACGCTGACGGCGCGGGTGACGGGCGGAAACAATTCCGGGGTCCAATACCGCTCACGGCAGTTGAAGGGCGACTGGGTGCTCGGCGGATACCAGATGGATCTCCACCCGAAGCAAGACTTCCTCAGCATGCTCTACGAGGAAAAAGGGCGGGGAATCATCGCCCGCCGAGGCGAAAAAATGGAGGTGAAGCCCGATGGCAAAAAGGTGAAAACGGACACGCTCCCCGTGCCGGAAGTGAAACTCTCGGAATGGAATGAATATCGCATCTCGGCCCGCGGCAACACGTTGCGCCATTTCGTGAACGGCAAGCTCGCAATGGAAGTGGTCGACCGGGAAGATGCCAAGCGCTCGGCAAGCGGCAAGATCGGCCTGCAGTTGCACGCCGGCCCCCCGATGCGCCTCGAAGTGAAGCAAATCCGGTTGGTGAGAATCCGCGGGAACGACGGGGATGCCACCAATGGCAACTCCTCCGCCGAATAAGGAAAATCCGCCCCGCTACCAGAACGCCTTGCTGGTGGCGGTGAGTTTCTCCTCGAGCAGCATCAATTCCGCCTCGAGGCGATCAAGGAAGTGCTCCCACATGGAATCGTGCGGCGCCGCATGGCCGGCATGACTCTCCACAAGGTCTTGATAGAGCCCAAGGGTGCGCCGCGAACATCGCCGGCGTTCGAAGATCGCAGCCCGCTCGATTGCGGCCTCCCGCATCGCTTCGCGACGGGCGTCTTCCCCGAGAAGCCTTCCCGCGCCCTCCGCCATCTCTTCGGGCGCCGCTCCGGCCGGCAGCAGCAGACCAGTCACATCAGGCACGAGACAATCGCGAGCCCCCGGCGCGTCCAGCGCCACCACCGGAGTCCCGGCCGCCATGGCCTCCGCCAGAACCAGTCCCTGCGTGTCGGTGTGCGAGGCGAACAGGAAGAGATCCATCGCGGCGTGCGCATCCGCCACCTCCTGACCCCCAAGATTGCCGGTCGAGACCACCCGCTTGCCGACCCCCTGCTTCCGGAAGGTCTCGAGCGCTGCCGCCAGCGCGTCTCCCTCGCCCGCCAACAGAAACCACGCCCCCGGGTCCGCCGCGAGAACCCGGCAAACCACCTCACACAGAAACTCCATGTTCTTGGCCCGCGAAATCCGTCCGAGGTGACCCAACAATCGAGCTTCCCGCGGGATGCCGAACCGCTCCCGGAACGCCTCCGCCTCGACCTGCTCGTACGGCTCAAGATCAATTCCGGTCGGCGCCACCTCGATCGGTTTCTCAATGCCGCGTTCCCGCATCAACTGGCGGATGCTCTCGGTCGGAGCGATGCAGAGATCACAGCGGTTCGCATACTGGGTGGTGAGGGAAAGCATGATCGCGGCCGCCTTGCCTTCGTCGATAAACCGCCAGTGCGCGTAGCGCTCGTAAAGAGTGTGATGCGTGAACACAAGAGGGCGGCATCGCTCGCGCGCCGTGCGCCATGCCGTGTCACCCAACATGAACGGCTGATGCGCATGCAGCAGATCCGGTTCGATGGCCTCCATCCAATGACGCAACTGCGAGGGGGCCGGAATGCGCAACGAGAACCCCTTCTCGCCAAGGTTCTTGATGGCCGGGACACGAAGCACCCCCTCCCCCGAAACCTCGGCCCCCCGCGTCGCCGGGGTCACGATGCGGCAGAAGTGTCCCTCCTCGCCATGGTCCGCGGCAAGCCGCGCCACCGCCTTCTCGATCCCCCCCACCATCGGGGCGAAGGTGTTCGTGAAGTGGACAATCTTCAACATCCGGAACACTTTGAGCAGATCCGGCAGGGGAGGCAATCCCCATCATCCGGCTTGCCCCCCGGACCGGATCTGTCCGATGGATTCCCGTCATGCCTGACCGTCCCCAGCGAGCGTCCCGCCTCCGCCTTCAGCCTCCAACACGGCGAATCGCTCACGATCCCCGTCCCCTCCACAAATGCGCCAAACAGCCCCCATTGACGAAGCCGCACCCATGCCTCCGGCCCCGCCTTCTCCTCCCAGTCTCCTTCCCTCTCCATCCCTCCCTCCTCTCCCCTTCGGTGTCGTCGTGCCTTCGTGCGAGCCCCCCTCTCCGCCACGCCCCGCTCCTCCTCCCACGCCTTTCCGCCGAGGTTCGGGCATGGGCCGTGCGGAGAGCGTGCCGCGAGGCTTGACCGGCAGGGCAACTCGAAAACAATACCCCTCGACCGGGAAATCGGATCATCCCGGTCCCGCCGGCCCTGCCGGCGATTTCCCGCAGCTCGACCCATCTTCATCGTGAGCAGCCCCGACGAACCAACCCGGGCTCGGTACCGCAACGCCTTGATCCTTGCGCTCATCATCGCGATTGCGGTGGGCTTTGTGGCCCTCGTGCGGCACTTCATTCTTGCCGTGGTGATGGCTTTCATTTTCAGCTCCCTGCTCTGGCCGGTCTACCTCCGTGTCCGCTCGTGGTTGGGAGGCCGCCGGGCCCTCGCCTCCGCCACCGTCCTCGTGGCCGCCATCCTCGTGGTCGGCCTTCCGGTCCTCGGAATCCTCGCCCTCGTCGCCACCGAAGCGATCGAGATCAGCAACGCCATGATGCCATGGTTCAAGGAACAGATGCAGTCCATCGACCAGAAGCCGATCCTTGTCCTGCCTGATTGGCTTCCGTGGGCCGAGGAGTTCCAACCCTTCCAGGCCACCGTCGTCCAAACCCTCGGGGAACACGCCGGAAACGCCGCCAACTACCTTGTGAGATGGATCACGCGGGCCACCCAGGGCGTCGCCACCCTCCTGATCAACCTGTTCGTCATGATCTACGCCATGTTCTTCTTTCTGATGCATGGCCAGACCCTGTTGGAGGGCATCGTCGAAAACCTCCCCCTCGGCCATGCCGACAGCCGCCGCCTGCTCAACCGCGGTCTCGAGGTCACCAAGGCCACCCTCAAGAGCACGCTCGTCATAGGGTTCATTCAGGGCGCCCTCGTCGGTCTCGCCTTCTGGATCGCGGGCCTCAAGGGCGCCGCGTTCTGGGGGGCCCTCGTCCTTGTCCTCTCCGCCATCCCCGGCCTCGGCGCCCCGGTCGTCTGGGTCCCGGCCGCCATCTACCTCTTCGTCGACGGCCGCGTCGTGACCGCCGTCCTCCTCGCCATCTGGGGCGCCGCCGTGGTCGGACTCGTCGACAACATCCTGCGACCGCGCCTCGTCGGTCAGGAAACCAAGCTCCCCGACCTCCTGATTCTCGTGAGCACCTTCGGCGGCATCGCGGCCTTCGGACCTCTCGGCATCGTGCTGGGCCCGGTCATCGCCTCCATCTTCGTCACGGCCCTCGGCATCTACCGGGAGGCTTTTCTCTAACATCGGCGCCACCGCAATCCTCAAGGAAAAGACACTGGACCGGTAGCGCACCTGCGATCCGGCAGCTCCGTCAATTTTGCCCGTGCGTCAGCGCCTCCGCCCCGGAATCCGGTGGATGGTCTGGTAGAACTCCTCCTCGAAGGGTTCGCCGTCGGCCGCCGCGACCCTCAGTCGCGCGAAAAGCTGATGGCAGGGGACGAAGTCCTTGATTGCCACCATGACGCCCCGGCCGTCGGGGGCCGCCCGGGCCTCCGTCACCTCGAGCCTGTCCGTGCCCTTTCTGCCGGGCGCGCGCACCGAGAAGAACGGCGAACCATATTGCGGACCCCACCGGTAATTCCACATTTCGAGCTGATAGCGGGACGGATCATTGGCGGCTGCGCGGTCCAGTTCGAAATTGAACCGGATCTCGAGGCCCTCGCTCGTCACCTGCACGTTGTCGATGAGGCGGCAGGGATCCCCGGTGTAGCGGAGCCGCTGGAGGCAACCATCCTTGCCGCCGCGCGGTCCCTGCCAGCCCGATAACCCGACTCCATAAAGCCGGCCGTCGGCGGGGTTGATTCGGAGGCGCTGAACTCCCGCCTCCCACTGGTGCGGGAGGGTCACACAGGCGGCCTGCCTCTCTCCCTCGACCTCCTGCAGCATCAGATAATACACCCACCCTCTGCCGAAGCTGCTGTGGAAGAGGCGCCCCGCTGATCCGCCGAGCGGGCCGAACCGGGGATCGTCCACCCACAACTGCGACCCTGACGAGTTGTCCACGCGGGTCGGCAGCCAGAGGAGCGGGGGGTCGAAAGTTTCGGGCGGTTCCACCTTGCGGTGGTCGATGCGGCCCCCGTCCGGCGCCCAGCCGTTGCCGGCATGGGTCTGGACGTATCCGTAGAAGCCCCCCTCCCGGCAGAGGCTGATCTTCGAGGCCGGCATCCAGTTGCCTTGGTTGTCGGAGCAGAGCGGCCGGTCGCCGGGAAGCATTCCCATCCCGTTCGGGGTCCGGAAACCCGTCGCGAAATACTCGAAGCTCTCTCCGTCCGGCGCCACCTTCATCACCGCCCCGGGTTTGCTGAAGTCGGTGTACTGGCCCGACTTGGCGTAGTACAGGTAGCCCTTGCTGTCCCGGTGCAGATCAAAACAGAAGGCGTGAAAGAACGTCGAGACGTCGGGATCCGCAAAGAAGGTCTCGTAGTAGTCCGCATACCCGTCGTCGTTGAGGTCGTGCAGGCGCTTGATCCCGTCCCGGCAGGTCACGTAGACCAGCCCGTCGATCACCAGCGCCCCGAAGGGCTCGTAGAGCCCCGAGGCATAACGCCGCCACGTCACGTGATCGAGATCATGGTCGATGTCCGAAACGATCCAGACATCCCCCGTGTAGGTGACCACCACGCAGCGCCCATCCTCGAAAAAGGCAAGGGCGCCGGGACGCAGCCAGGCGTTGTAAGGGTTTTCGAACGGCACCGGGATGGTGTCCAGCGCGTAGCCGTTGATCGCTTCCCCCAATGCTCCCGTGACGGTCACCGGCTGCGGAAAGCGGTTCGGGCCGCCGCGGGTCAGCGCGGTCAGGTCCGGGGCCCGCCCTTCTTCCTGGCTCTCCCGGGCCAGCAGGCTGAACTTCGCGCGGGAGTCCTCGCCCGTGCCGCTGTGCCGGAGCACCTGGAATCGGCGCCGCTTCGAGGAGGGAGCAATACGCAGAACCAACCGCCGGTCCTCCTCGATGTCCCAACCGAGCCCTTCCGTATCGCCCACCACCGCGGCGGCCAGGTGGAACTCTGCGACACTCGCCACGGACCTCGCCCCCTTCCCGCCACGCGAGCCCGGTTCTTTCGCACCGGCAAGCACCGCCACGGTCCCCATGGCGGGTCCCGCGCTCCGGCCGGCCGCCTCCGTCGACCCCGCCGGCAGGACCGCGCCCGCCGCCCCGCCGGCTGCGTCCAGCTCCACCACGCACAATTTCAAGGCCTCCTCTCCCGGCCCGACTTCGAGTGCGTGCCCGATCACGAGCTGCTCCCCATCCCTCCAAGCGGCCGGCATCTCGAGGACCGGCGTGCCCGCCACCGTGTAGGCCATGACGGCCCGGTCGCCGTGCACATAATGCCCGAGATACTCCATGTGCGCCTTCGGCGCCGGCCCCCGGGGCGGAAGATCTCCATAATCGAAACTCCCCTCGCAGGCCCACCGCCACGACTGCAACCCCGGAACCCGTTCCCCCGCGGGCTTCACCGGGTCCTCCCCCCGCTGCCGGTCGAACCGCGTGTTGCGAAGATCGAGGAACCCGCCCGTCCAGACGCCCGCCACGCTCATACGGTGAATGTCGTAGCTCACCGCCGCCCCGCCGTCGAGACGGTGCGTCAGAACCGCCGGATAGTCCCGGTTCAGGTTCGTGCACAGGACCGGCCCGTAATCGGGCTCGGCGCCGCCCCCGGGCTTCTCTTGCGGGGCTTCGCCGGACGGCACGGGCAACGACTTCAGGTAGGCCTCGTCAACTTTCGCATACTGCGACGGGTTCGACTTCTTCAGGAAGGCCTCCCGGATGTAATGGACCACGTCGTAGCGCTGCCCGGGAGTCAGCCACTGCTGCTGCGGCATCGTGGCGAACCCGAACGTGATCGTCTTGAACAGACTATAAGGGTCGGTCCCCTTCACCAGCGGGTCGGTCGCAAAAGCGCGCGCGCCCTCGACCGTGACCTTCCTCCCGTCCAGCCCGTGACACGCGAAGCACACCTTCCTGTAGAGCTTCTCCCCCCGATCGAACGCCTCCCCGCCCCACGCTCGGATGACCTCCGCGTGCGGCACATCGGTCACCTCCGGAAAAGGCGCCTCCCCGGCCGCTGCCGCGCCCTTCTCCGCCCGAACCCCCCACATCGCCGCCACCACAACCGCCCCAGCCGGCAAGCATGCCCGTGCCGCCCGCACAACACCCCCGACTCCTCCGGCCATTTCTCCCATCATGGGCGCCAGCTTAGCATTCCCCCGCATACCCGCAACCGGCGGGCGTTCTTTCGCTCCGTCTCCCCCCGGATGCCAGCCCCCTCCCGGAATTCCGTATTGTGCGGGAGGGGCAGGCAGGATAGGGCGGGACCGCAGAGCAGGGAAGCGAACCATCCATGGCACCACGTCACCCCATTCGCCGCTGGACCGTCCGCTTGCTGGTCGTCGTTCTGCTTGGCTGGGCCGTGCTCTGGGTCGTCCTGCAACTGACCGCGGACCGGCTTCTGGACCGGGCCGTCGAGAGACTCGTGGCGCGGGCCACGGCGGCCGGGATTGAGATCGACGCGGTCGAGCACGGCGGGGTCAGGGTTTCGCCGCTATTGGCCGGGGCCACGGTGCGCGAGGTGCGCCTCCGGTTCGATCTGCACCCGGGAGACTCGCAGAAGCTGCGTTCGGCGTTGTCGGTGGAGTCGCTTCACATCCTCCTGACGAAACCGCTTTCCCTGCGGGGCAGGGTGCGCGCCGAGGGATTCACGCTGCAGTTTCACTCCGTCGATCTGCCGAAGGAGGTTCCCTTCGACCGTTTCGAGGACGGGCGGATTTCGCTTCATGGTCTGCCGCTGGGCAACCCGCGCGCCGCGATCAAGGAGACCCTCAACGGTCTCCGCGAACTGTTTTCCCGAAACGAGAGTGCCGGCCCGTTTGAGTTCGAAGGCACCGTCGAGGTGGAGGTCGACGGCGCTTCCGTGCCGGCTCGTCTGTTCACCGAGCGGCACGGGCGGCGCTTCCGCCTGCGTTTTGATCCCGATGACATCCGCGCCCTTGCCGCGAAATCCGACATTCCCCTGTCCGGCGAACAGGTCGAGATCATCTCACTCTATCCGCTCCGCGTTCCGGTCCTTCTCGTGCTCACGGCGCGGGCTCGCAGCAATGCCAGATCGGCGTTCCCCTCCGACAACTGGAAACGGGATGCCCTCAGCCACATCGGTTGGAGCTACCTCCTCGCCGGCACCTTCGGCAGCCAGTTCGCCAAGCGGGTGACCGATTCCTACGAAGCCCTCCCGGGCAACACCCGCAACGAACGCCTCATGGACCTGCACAACAATGCCCTCGGCCGCCGCTTCGCCGCGCAGAAAGTCCCCTTTGCCTCCCTCGCAGCCAAGGTCCGGTCAGACCCCGACGTCATCCGCCGCCCTGCCGAAGTGCCCAACCGGCGGGAGCTTCTCCGCTGACGATCCATTCCATGACCCGCCGCAGGTAACCGAAGTTCGCTCCATACGCCGTGTAGTTCTGAAGATCGGGCAGGACGACCGCCGTCCAGCCCCCCGCAGGATGCGTGGCAAACAGCATGAGGTGATAATTAACAAAATATAACAATCTTGGCCACTCCCGTCCTGTGGCGAAAATGACATCTTTCACGCACCGAGCCGCTTCCCGGGCGTCTCGACCAGCGCCTCGTGCGCCTCCCGGAGAATGCCGGGGATTTGATCCACAAACGGGCTCGCGCGTAGCGCCTCCCGCAGGGCGGCCTCGTCGAACCTGGCGGCATGGTTTCCCGGGAACCAGTGCTCCGCGTTTCCGAGCAGGTTGTAGCGCATCTTCGCAAACTCCGTCATGTCGAGCCCCCTGGCATAGTTCCAGAGCCGCAGGATCTCGTGCACGTTGACGCGGCCCGGGATCTCCTGCTCGTCCGGAATCCCCCGCCACCAGTTGGCGCACCAGCCGGTCCCGAGAACGCGCTCCATCTCGGCCGCGAGGCGGGCCGCGATGGGCGCCGTCACCTCCGCCGCCTCGTCGTACCGCTCAAGCGCCTCGATATGAAGGTCGTAGTCGTCCGGCCTCGCGGCCCCGATACTCAGGGTGTGGATCTCGGGGTGACCGAGGCACCACAGCACATTGAACTGCATCGGGTGCAGCGGCGCGCAGAGTTCGACCAGCTTCGGCGGCGGCGCGTGGAGCTTCCCGCCCTTGTCATTCGGGCTGATGATAAAGACGCCCATGTCGTGCCGGGTGGCGGCGTCGATGGCGGGCCGGTTGAACTCGTTGACCCAGTACCAGTGCAGGTTCACGTAGTCGAAGCGCCCGCTCTCGATGGCCTCGACGATGATGTCCGTCGGCCCGTGGGTCGAAAAGCCGACGTGCCGGACCCGCCCCTGCCGGCGCAGCTCCGCCGCCGCTTCGAGACACCCCCCGTCCCGCAGCGACCAGTCCAGCCGCTCCGCGTTGTTGATCCCGTGCAGGCCCAGCAGATCGACATGCTCCAGCCCCAGCAAGTCCATCGAGCGATCAAAGGTCTTCAGAAACTCGGCCGGGTCCTTCGAGGGCGCCACCTTCGTCTGCACGATGATCTCGTCCCGCGGAAGCCCCGGCAGAATCCGCCCGAGCTGCATCTCGGATGTCCCATACCCCCGCGCCGTCTCAATGTGATTGATCCCGTGGTCCAGCGCCCGGCGGAGGCACGCTTCCAGCTTCGCCTGCTCCTCCGCCCCGATCCGATCCCCCGGCAGATCATCCCACGACTGCTGATACCGCATCCCGCCACAGGTCAGCACCGGCATCGCAATCTCAGTACGGCCAAATCGTCGGGTCGGAACACGCATCGCAGATCAGCTCCAGTGCTGCCAACGCCCGGCTGACTTGTCAACGCTGAGTCGCGTCATCCCCACACACCCTCTCGGGGAAATCCCAGCGAGGCAAACCTCGGACCGGTTGACGATTTCGGCGACGATCACGCGGGACGATTGGGAGGCTCTCTCACCGTCATCCGTAGTCGCCGCCGTCGTCGTTCACCGACATCGCAGCCCGAACGAAAAACGGGCCATCCCCACGCGCGTGGGGAAATCCAAACCCTTCCCATTCCGACAGAGGTCTGGCACCGGCTACCGGCGGCGCACCTTCGACTGCTGGTTAGGGG
>CAYPUM010000112.1:0-9144 GCA_964413545.1 uncultured Roseibacillus sp.
AGCGATGGGAGATGCGGGCGACGCGGCTTGATCTGGTGGGGACGGCCGCGGATGACTATCCGTTGCAGAAGAAGCGCCATGGGCCGGAGTTTCTGAGGGAGATTGCGCATCTGCGGCCGCGGACCAACCTGTTCGGGGCGGTGTTTCGGACGCGGAGCCGGCTGGCGCACATGGTGCACCGGTTTTTCGAGGAGCGCGGATTTGTTTTGGTGCACACGCCGATCATCACGGCCAGCGACTGTGAAGGGGCGGGGGAACTGTTTCGGGTGACGACGCTGCGGCCGGGGGCGGAGGCTGGAGCGGAGAGCGATGATTTTTTCGGCCGGCGGACCTACCTGACGGTGAGCGGGCAACTGGAAGGGGAGACCTTTGCCTGTGCGTTGTCGCGGATCTACACGTTCGGGCCGACCTTTCGGGCGGAGAACTCGAACACGACGCGTCACGCGGCGGAGTTCTGGATGATCGAGCCCGAGATGGCGTTTTGCGATTTGCCGGGCGACATGGACCTGGCGGAGGAATTCGTGAAGGAACTGACGCGGGCGATGATCGAGGGGCCGGCGGACGACCTTGGGCTGTTCGCGAAGTATGTCGACAAGGGGCTCGAGGAGCGTCTGGCCTTCATCGTCGAGCGTCCATTCGAGCGGCTGAGTTACACCGAGGCGGTGGACATCCTGACGAAGTCGGGCCGGAAGTTCGAGTATCCCGTGCGATGGGGGGAGAACCTGCAATCGGAACACGAGCGCTACCTGACGGAGGAGCACGTGAAGGCGCCGGTGACGGTTCACGACTACCCGGAGGAGATCAAGCCGTTCTACATGCGGCGCAACGACGACGGCCGGACGGTGGCGGCGCTGGACGTGCTGGTGCCGGGGGTGGGGGAGATCGTGGGCGGCAGCCAGCGCGAGGAACGCCACGAGGTGCTGCGCGACACGATGCGACGGGAGGGCCTGCGGGAGGACGACTACCGGTGGTATCTCGATCTGCGGCGCTTCGGTTCGACGCCCCATGCGGGGTTTGGGGCCGGTTTCGAGCGCATCCTGATGCTGCTGACGGGGGTGCAGAACATTCGGGACGTCATTCCTTATCCGCGCACTCCGGGACAATGCGGGCCGTGATGTGCGATGTGCGATGTGCGATGTGCGATTTGCGTTGTGCGGCGGGCGGGATGGGGTATCGGTGGGGCGATGCGGGAGGGGCTGAGCGATTGAGTGATGCGCTGTTTTTACTCACCTGACTTCCAGTTGGAGTTGCCGGAGGGGCATCCGTTTCCGATGGCGAAGTTCCGGGAGAGCAAGGAGATGCTGATCGAGGGGAGGATTCTGAGGCCGGAGGAGATCGTCGAGGTTGGGCCGGCAGCGACGCACGTGTTGGCGCAGGCCCATGACGCGGATTACCTTGCGAGGATTTACCGTGGTCAACTGGACCTGAAGGAACAGGTGCAACTCGGTCTGCCGCTTTCGCCGAAGTTGTTTTCGCGCAGCGCCACCGAGGTCGAGGCGACGCGGCAGGCCTGTGAAGCCGCGCTGCGGGAAGGACTGGCGGTGGTGCTGGCCGGCGGGACGCACCACGCCTTCCGGGGTCACGGCGAGGGTTACTGTGTCTTCAACGACGCGGCGATTGCAATTCGGAGCCTGCAGGCGTCCCGGCCGGGGATCCGGGTCATGGTGGTCGACACGGACGCGCACCAGGGCAACGGCACCAACAGCCTGCTCGACGACGACCCGCGGGTGTTCACTTATTCGATTCACGTCGGGCGCAACTACCCGATGCGCAAAGTGAACGGGTCGATGGATGTCGAGACGGTGCGTTACGTCGAGGGGCCGATGTATCTTCACCAACTCTTCACCACCCTCGCGGCGGCGCTGGATGTCTTCTCCCCCGATCTCGTCATCTGGATTGCCGGGGGCGACAATCACCGCAACGACCGCTTCGGGCAAATGATGCTCAGCGTGAAGGACCTGCAGCGCCGGGACGAGGTGATCCTCCGCGCCTTTGTGAAGAACCGCATTCCGGTGGCGGTGCTCTACGGAGGGGGATACAACCGGGACCCGGGATACACGGCGAGGATCCACCGCAATACGATCGCCACCGCCAAGCGCATCGGGAGGCGGCACCTCGGGCTGTGAGGGCCGATAGTGGGAGGGTCCGTGACTTCGTGTCTTCGTGTGAGATTCCGTCCCGGCCTGTCTTCATCTCCTCGCCCGCTGCCGGGGGCGGCTGCAATTGCGGGGAATTGCGGGTTGAAAGGACGGGGGCGGGTGGGGGATGCTGGCGGCGATGGGACGGGGGACGATTGCGATTGTGGGGTCGGGGGCGGTGGGGAGTTACTATGGGGGCCGTTTGGCGGCGGCGGGGGAAGAGGTGAGGTTTCTCGTGCGGTCCGGGCTGGAGGAGTTGCGGCGGGAGGGGTTGACGGTGGAGAGCGTCAACGGGGACTTTCACCTTGCGGCCCCGCGGGTGTACGCGACGGCGGAGGAGATCGGGCCGGCGGACCTTGTGGTGGTGGCGTGGAAGGCGACCTCGAACCGGCATTTCGGGGAGGTTCTGCCGCCGCTGGTGGGCGAGGACACCGCGATCCTGACGCTGCAGAACGGGCTGGGCAACACGGAGCGGTTGGCCGAGTTGTTCGGGGGGGAGCGGGTCATGGGCGGGTTGTGCTTTGTCTGCATCAACCGGCTGCGGCCGGGGATGATCCGGCACACGGCGGCGGGGCACATTCGCATTGGAGAGTACCGGGGAGGGATCAGCGTGCGGCTCCGGGAGTTGGAGGTCCGGATGCGGCGGGCCGGGATCGAGGCCCGGGCGGTGGACGACCTTGCGCACGCGCAGTGGGTGAAGCTGGTTTGGAACGTGCCTTTCAACGGCTTGACGATCGTGGAAGGAGGCATCGACACGGAGGCCCTGCTGGCGATGCCGGGCGGAGAGGACGAGGTGCGGGCGTTGATGGCGGAGGTGATCGAGGGGGCGGCGGTGCTTGGTCACGAGATCCCGCGGCCGGTCATCGACCAGCAGGTCGAGGTGACGCGTCCGATGGGTCCGTATCGGCCGTCGAGCATGATCGACTACGTCGAGGGACGCGAGGTGGAGCTGGAGGCGATCTGGGAGGAGCCTTACCGGCGGGCGAGGGAAGCCGGGGCACAGTTGCCCGCGTGGAAGGGTTTGCTGGAGCGGCTGAGGGAGCGGCTTGCGGATCGAGGCTGAAGAGGATCCCGGGCCCGCTTCGCGCAGGACGCGAAGACGAGAAGGGGAGGGGATTCTGAAGGGGGGGCGCCCTTGGTCTTGGCGTGAGGGGCGGCTTTGCCCCGGGGCGTCGGGGTCTCTCAGGCCTCGTGCCGCACCTCGGTTTGTCTGGGGGGGAAGGACCGGGCGGGCGGCGGGGCGGAGCGGGTGGGCTGCTTCCGGGGGAGGAACGGCCCGCAGAAGGCCTCATCGAAGTCGTAGATGTCGCGGAAGTCGTCCTTGGTGTCGGAGTCCTGTTTTCCGAACATGCCTTCCTCGATGAGGTTGAAGACCATGTCGCCGACGTCGCGGCAGGATCGGACGCCCCATTCGCAGAGGATGGTGTGGCCCATGGGGCCGAACTCGTGCACCACGTGATCGCGGAATCCGCGCAGGAGTTCTTCGCCGGTGACGTGGCGCTCGCGGCCCTGGTTCTGCTCGCGGGTGCGCTTGAGGGTGAAATCGAGAGCGTCCTTCAGAAGGAAGTAGCTCTGCGGATCGAAGCGCTTGTCCCGTGCGACGATGTTCTGCACCGCGGAATCGAACCTCATGGCGTGCATGCGAAGTGGATTTTAGGCCGATTGCCGGGCTTGAAAAGCGTTAAGTGCAGCGGAGAGGGATATCGAGGGCGCGGCGGGAAGGGATTGATGATTGTCTCCGCGGCTGGCGGGATAGACTGCTCGGGCCGGCCGCGCTGGCGCCAGAATCCGTGAGATCCGGAACGCCTTGTTGTTGGGTAGAGGGGTATTTCCAACCCGTTCTGAATTTCAAGAACTCTGGCCGGTCCGCCTGGCGGGGTTGGTTGCGAGGGCGTTCCGGACGGCTTGGGCGAGGGCGTGGTCCTGGGCGGGAAAGACGGCGCGGAGGTTGAGGAGGAAGCAATCGTCCTTGAGGTATCCGACGACGGGGGGAGAGCCGGAGCGGAGGCGGGATGCGAACTGTTCGGGCGGGCCGTGATGCGGCGCGATGGCGAGGGCGACGGAGGGCAGCTCGGATCCCGGCATGGTGCCGCCGCCGGTTCGGGAGGTGGCGGGGATCACGCGGACGTCGGCCGGGAGATCGGCGAGGAGGGCTGCGAGGGACTCGGCCCGGCGCTGGAGGTTGTCGAGGGGGGTGGCGAGGAAGCGGAGGACGGGGATGTCCGGGGCGGTGTCGCGAGGGGCGCGGAGATAGTCTTCGAGGCACTCCTGCATGGTGGCCAGGATGAGTTTGTCGCAGCGAATGGCGCGGAAGAGCGGTTCGGCCTTGATGCCCGCGACGAGGTCGGAGCGGCCGGCAATGATGCCGGCCTGCGGGCCGCCGAGAAGCTTGTCGCCGGAGAAGGTAACGAGATCGATTCCATTGCGCAGGGCCTCCTGAGGCGTTGGTTCGTGATCGATGGGAGCGAGTTGGCCGGTATCGAGGACGGCGCCGGAGCCGAGGTCCTCGACGAGCGGCAGGCGGAGTTGGCGGGCGAGGGATGCCAGTTCGGCGGCGGCCGGCTCGGAGGTGAAGCCCCCGACGTAAAAATTCGACCGATGCACCTTGAGGATCAGTGCGGTGCGACTGGTGGAGGCGCGGGCATAGTCGTCGAGGCGGGTTTTGTTGGTGGTGCCGACTTCGACGAGGGTGGCGCCGGAGGTTTCGAGGACCTCGGGGATACGGAAGCCTCCGCCGATTTCGAGGAGTTCGCCGCGGGAGACGAGGACTTCGGGGCGGTCGGGGGAGACGAGGTGGCGGAGAGTGACGACGAGGGCGGCGGCGCAGTTGTTGACGGCGGTGGCGGCGGGGGCGTCGAGGAGGGTGGCGAGGGCGGTTTCGAGGTAGGCGGCGCGAGGCCCGCGTTTGCCGTCCGGCAGATGGAACTCGAGGTTCGAGTATCCGGTGGCGACGGCCTGCAGGGCGGCGGCGGCCCGCTCTCCAAGGGGAGAACGGCCGAGATTGGTATGGATGAGGATGCCGGTGGCGTTGATGACCGGCTGGAGGCGCGAGGCCGCAAAGGTCCGAAGGCCGCTCCGGATGTCGGACTCGATATTCTGCCGATGAGCGGGGCGCCCGGAGGCCACCTGCTCGCGGCACGCGGCGAGGGCGCGCTGGACGTATCCGGTGACGAGGGCCCGGGGGAGCGGGACTTCCTCCGCGAGGGCGGACGAGAGGATCTCGACCGAGGGCAGTTGGCTGAAATCGGGCATGGGGTGGTATTCAAGCCGGGGGTTGGCCGGAGAGGGTCGGGGAGTTTTGCTCATCGAGACAGACCGAGCACAGTTCGCGGTCGTCCGGGAGCACGCGGAACTCGCGATCGGGGTGGGATTTGTCGGTGGCGCCGCAGGACTCGCATTTATGGAAGGCTGCTCCGGAGTCCTGCAATTTCGAGCGAAAGGCGGTGCGGCGCCCGATGGTCTCGCCGCGGGTCCGGCTCCAACGATGGAAACGCGGGAGGGCCCACGCGAGGTAGGGAATGAAGCAGATTGCAGCGGGCGGCATCGCGACGGCCATGCCGAGCGCCATGAGGCCGGCCAGGATCGCCAGAATGAAGGCCGGGATGCCGAAAAGGAATTTGTGGAGGGGATGGATGGTGGAGAAACTGATGAAGAGGATCGCGTAGAAGAGCTGGCCGCCCCATGTGATGGGCGCATCCGGCTGGGCGAGGTTGATGAGGATGTTCGCGATGATCTGGCACGCGAGGAGGGCGTAGCAATAGAGCGAGGTCCGGAAGCTGCCCCAGGCGCTCTCGAGCGAATCGTTGATGAGGAATCCGATGAAGAGGACGAAGAATATGAAGAGGTAGTTGAAGATCGGGCCCGGCTGGACCGGCGGGATGAGAAAGAAGGAGATCAGCCGCCAGAGTTCGCCGTTCAGGATGGCTTGCCAGTTGAAGGCGAACACCCGGGTCGCCGCCGGCCGGAAGACAAGGATCGCGAACATGAAGAAATGGAGGACCGAGATCCCCCGGATCAGGCCGGGGAATGCCAGCCATCCGAAGCGCCGGGCAAGGGAGTTTGAAAGTCCCACGGGCCGAGGAAAGAGCCGGAGGGCGGCATTGACAAGCTTCATCCGGCTCCACACCATCCGCCCGATGAGCGCCGCCGGACCGGATCTCCGAAGCAGTCCGCTCGAGGAGTGTCATCGCGAACTGGGGGGCAAGATGGTGGATTTCGCCGGCTGGAGCATGCCGGTGCGCTATCGGTCGATCCTTGAAGAGCACCGGGCGGTGCGGAATGCCGCGGGGGTGTTCGACATCTCGCACATGGGCCAGTTTTTCGTGTCCGGAGAGGAGGCCGCGAGCTGGCTGAACGGGCTGCTGACGAATGACGCCGAGGGACTGGCGCCGGGCGAGGGGCAATACACCCTCCTCTGCAACGAGCAAGGCGGTGTGATCGACGACTTGATCCTTTACCGGCTTGGGGAGGAGGAATTCTTCATGGTGGTGAACGCGGCGAGGACGGCGGAAGACTTCCGGTGGCTGGACGGCAGGAGATCGGTGGAGGTCATGATCGAGGACCGGAGCGACGGGATGGCGGGGTTGGCGGTGCAGGGCCGGCAGGCGCCCGAGGTCTACTCGCGGGTGACCGGGGGGCGCACCCTTCCGCAGCGCAATCACGTCGAGGAAGTGTCGATCGAGGGGCAGGGAGTGCTGGTGTGCCGGACCGGGTACACCGGGGAAGACGGCTTCGAGTTGTTCTGCCCTGCGGAGGCGGGAGCGCACTGGTTCCGGGCAATGATCGAGGGCGGAGCGACGCCCTGCGGGTTGGGCGCGCGGGACACCCTGCGCCTCGAGGTGTGTTATCCGCTGAACGGCGCCGACCTGTCGTCCCGGCACACTCCGCTGGAGGCCGGTCTTGGCTTTGCGGTGGATCTCGGGGGGGCGGATTTCGTCGGCCGCGCGAAGCTGGCGAAGCAAAAGGAGGAGGGGGTCACGCGGCGGCTGGCGGCGATTCGTTGTGTCGAGCCGGGACCGCCGGTGCGCAGCGGATGCAAAGTGCTGGACGCGGCCGGTCGCGAGGCCGGGGTGCTGACCAGCGGGACCCTCTCGCCGAGCCTGAAGGTGGGAATCGGGCTGGCTTACCTCCCCGTGGAGACGGCCAAGTCCGGGACGGAATTGCAGATCGAAGTCCGAGGAAGGCGAATTCCGGCCGAGGTGGTCAAAAAGCCTTTTTACAAGCGCCGGTGAGGCGCTACGAATAGCCACCGAAAGCGACACCATGAATATTCCTGAAGAACTGCGCTACACCACCGACCACGAGTGGCTTTCCCGGGACGGCGACATTGTGACGGTCGGCATCACGGACCACGCCCAGTCAGAACTCAGCGACATCGTGTTCGTGGAACTTCCGGGGGTCGGCCAAGCGGTTGGTTCGGGCGACAACGTGGCGGTGGTCGAGTCCGTGAAGGCGGCCAGCGACATTTACGCGCCGGTGGGCGGCGTGGTGGTCGAGATCAACACCGAGGCGGAGAGCGACCCTTCCATTATCAACAGCGATCCCTACGGGGGAGGATGGATTTTCAAGCTGCGCATGGAAGACGAGTCCGAAATCGACGATCTGCTTGATGCGGACGCCTACGAGGGCTTGATTTCCTGAAATCATGAGCGTCGTTAACGCGCCGGGCGCGGTGGTTCCCGCGGATCCGGCTTCTGCCATGGCGATTCCCCAAGGATTTGCGCGGCGTCACATCGGGCCGTCGGATGAAGAGGCGGTCGGGATGCTGCGGGAACTCGGCTACGGATCGATCGAGGATCTGGTTGAGGACACCGTTCCGGGAGCGATTCGGGTTGATGCTCCCCTTTCACTTCCCGCGGCGCTTTCCGAGGGCGAGGCCCTGGTGGAGCTGCACGAGATCATGCAGCACAACCGGTTGATGAAGTCGTTCATCGGGCAGGGGTATCACGGCACCTGCACGCCGCCGGTCATCCAGCGCAACATTTTGGAGAATCCCGGCTGGTATACGGCCTACACGCCCTACCAGGCGGAGATCGCGCAAGGCCGGCTGGAAGCGCTGCTGAACTACCAGTCGATGATCACGGACCTGACCGGGCTGGACGTCTCGAACGCCTCGTTGCTGGACGAGGGGACGGCCGCGGCGGAAGCGATGACGATGGCGCGAAGCGCGAATCCGAAGGGGAGGGAGTTTTTCGTGGAGGTGCGATGTCACCCGCAGACGATTGCAGTGCTGCGCACGCGCGCCGAAGCGGCCGGGTTGGAGTTGAAGGTGGGGAGCTGGCGGGATTACGAGGCGCCCGGCGAGGGGGAGTTGATCGGCGCGCTGGTGCAGTATCCCGACACCCGTGGGGCGATTGAGGATTACGAGGAGTTCGGGCAGGCCGTTCACGCGGCGGGAGGGGTGCTGGTGGTGGCGGCGGACCTGTTGGGGCTGACGATTTTGCGGGAACCGGCGGCCTTCGGGGCGGATCTGTGCGTGGGCTCGGCGCAGCGTTTCGGGGTGCCGCTGGGATTCGGCGGCCCGCACGCGGCGTTCATTGCCTGCCGCGACTCTCTGAAGAGGAAGCTGCCCGGGCGGCTGGTGGGAGTGTCGGTCGATTCCGCCGGCAAGCCGGCCTATCGGCTGGCCTTGCAGACGCGCGAGCAGCACATCCGGCGCGACAAGGCGACCTCGAACATCTGCACCGCGCAGGTCCTGTTGGCGGTGATGGCCTCGATGTACGCCGTCTACCACGGTCCCGCCGGATTGCGGGCGATCGCAGAGCGCGTGCATCGCCTCGCGGGGCTTCTGGCGGGCGGACTCAAGGCGCGAGGCCGGGTCGTGGAAAACGACACGTTTTTCGACACCCTGACGGTGGGTCCGTCTCCGGCGGTGGACGACATCCTGAAGGCGGCGCGCGAACGGGGGTACAACCTGCGGCGGATGGAGGGGGGGCGGATCGGGATTGCGCTGGACGAGACGGCGGTCGAGGAGAGGCGCGCCGCACTCGCCGGTCTGGTCGCTGGT
>CAYPUM010000113.1:0-9016 GCA_964413545.1 uncultured Roseibacillus sp.
ATGCCGTCACCTGCCCGGTCTGCTCGTCGAGGCGGACACGCCCGAGGAGGTCGAGCGGCTTGCGCCCGGGATTGCGAAGGCGTTGATCGACGCGATGGCCGATCGGGGCGTTCCGCTGCCCAGCGAACTCCAGGAGACGTCGCCGCCTTTCCACGTCCGGTTTCTCGTGCCTGCAGCAACCACCGAGAGCTAACCCGGCGACTCAAGCGGCTCGGGTGCGAGTTGCTGCGACAGGCCCCCGGTTCGCATGAGATATGGTGGAACCCCGCCAACAGGCAGTTCACGACGATCCCTCGCCACGCCTCACGCGACATTCGCAAAGGCACACTCCGCGCCATCCTGCGGGACCTCGGGTGGCCGCTGCTCATCGTCCTCCCCCTCGCCCTCCTCGTCGGCTTCCTCCTCATGATGCGCGTCTTCTGGTTCATGAGTTTCCTCTATTCGCTCCGGCAACGAGGCAACCTCGACTACGCATACGCCATCGGAGAAACCGGCACGGTCTACCTGCCCATCCCGCCCGAAAGGGCCGGACCAGGAAAGATCGAAGTCCTCGTCCAGGGCCGCCTCAAGGTCGTCGACGCCTTCACAAGATCCGAACAACGCCTCGAAAACCGCTCCAAGGTCCGGGTCCTCGACGTCATCGGAGAGAATGCCCTCCTCGTCGAGCCGCTGGAATGACCGCCACGAACCGCCTGAAATAATACCATGAAACTCATAGCTGAATCCTTCGATCTCCTCCTGGCGAGTTCCCTCCCCATGGTGGGCGGGCTCACCGCCCTCTTCCTGCTGGTCTTCGGGCTGATCGCGTGGGTCGCGAGCCGCTACAAGCGGTGCCCCCCCGACCAGATCCTCGTGGTCTACGGCCGGACCAGCGCCAAGGGGACGGGCGCCAGTTCAAGCTGCTACCACGGCGGCGGCGCCTTCGTCTGGCCCGTCATCCAGTCGTCCGAGTTCCTTGACCTCACCCCCATCCCCATCGACATCCGCCTCGAGGGCGCTCTCTCCCAGCAGAACATCCGCGTCAACACCCCCTCGACCTTCACGGTCGGCATCTCGACCGAGCCGGGAGTCATGCAGAACGCCGCGGAGCGCCTCCTCGGGCTGAGCCAGCCCCAGGTGCAGGAGCTCGCCAAGGACATCATCTTCGGACAGATGCGCGTCGTCATCGCCACCATGCCCATCGAGGAAATCAACGCCGACCGCGACAAGATGATCGAAAACATCTCCATCGGCGTCGAAGTCGAACTCAAGAAGGTCGGACTGCGCCTCATCAACGTCAATATCCAGGACATCACCGACGAGTCCGGATATATCGACGCCCTCGGCCAGGAAGCCGCCGCCCGCGCCATCAACGAAGCCAAAATCAAGGTCGCCGAACAGCAAAGAGACGGCGAAATCGGCAAAGCCAAGGCCGAACAGGCCCAGCGAATCCAGGTGGCCGCCGCACACGCCGTGGCCGTCGAGGGCGAAAACGACGCCAAGGTCACCGTCGCCAACTCCGACGCCAAACGCCGCGAAGCCGAGGCCGAAGCCGAACGCCGCGGGTCCGCCGCCGAACGCGTCAAGGCCGCCGCCGTCCAGCAGGAAGCCTACGCCGCCGAGGAACTCGCCGAGCGCGAACGCGCCAAGCGCGAGGAAGCCACCCAATACGCCAACGTGGTCGTCCCCGCCGAAATCGAAAAACAGCGCATCGCCACCCTCGCGGAGGCCGCCGCCGAAAAGACGCGCCGCGAACGCCGGGGCGAAGCCGACGGCATCCGTTCCGTCATGGAAGCCGAAGCCGCCGGCCTCCAGGCCCAGCTCGCCGCCAAGGCCGACGGCTTCCGCCAGTTGATCGAGTCAACCGACAACAACCACGATTTCGCAAGCCTCATGATGGTCATCGAGCAACTGCCCGAACTCATCGCGGAACAGGTCAAGGCGATCGCAAATCTCAAGATCGACAAGGTCACCGTCTGGGACGGCGGTACCGACGGCGACGGCTCCGCCGGGTCCACCGCCGGCTTCCTCGCCGGACTCGTGAAGTCCCTCCCGCCGCTCCAGGAACTGACAAGGAACGTCGGCGTCAAGCTCCCGGATTACCTCGGCTCGATGCGCGACCCCGCCGCCGCAACCGGCAACATCCCGGCCGAGGCCCCCGTCGGCGGCGAGCCCACCCCGTTCCAGACCGCAGCGGACCCCGACCCCCCGGCCCAATAACGAAGGCTGAGGAAATTCTGTTGCCCGGCGCAGTCCATCGCTATCCTCGGAACGTGCCAACCCGCAACGATCTCGCCCGGACCCTCCACCGCCTCGACCGGCAGCCTTACCCCGCCTACAAGGACCTGCGGGGACGATACGATTTCGGCGCCTTCACACTCTCGCTCGACCACATCCAGGGCGATCCCTTCGCCGCACCCTCGCGCCTCTCGGTCCACATCCGGCACGAGGACTCCCGTCTCCCGTCCGGCCTCTTCGACCATCGCTCCCGGCGCACCGGCGTCGAAAACTGTCTCGCCCGCGGATTCTCGGCCGCCTGCCGGCGCTCGGCGTCCCATCTGGGCTCCGGAAAGTCGGGACTCCTCAACATCGACACGCCCGGCCAGGAGGTGCTCCGCCGCTCGTGCTGCGAGATCACGGACAACCTCACCATCGTTCGATTCGTGGCGGGTCTGCCCGCCAGCGGCCGCCGCATCCTCGGCCGGGCCGCCGCCGAACTCCTCACCGAAACCGTCCCGGCCGTGGTCGACAAGGCCCTCCAATACGAAAACCTCGACGCCGGGGCCCTGCGCCGGGCCGCCGACACCAACGAGGACGCCGACCACCTCCGGGCGCAACTCCCGGCGGCCGGACTGGTGGCCTTCGTCGCGGACGGCGCCATCCTCCCCCGCGTGTCCGGCGCCGACGACCACCCCCTCGCCGACGCCATCCCGTTCCGGTCCCCGCCCTCGCTTCGCGCCACCTTCACCCTCCCGCACGCCGGAGAGGTCTCCGGCATGGGCGTCCCGGAGGGCGTCACCCTGATCGTCGGCGGCGGTTACCACGGGAAGTCGACCCTCCTCAACGCCCTCGAACGGGGCGTCTACAACCACCGCCCCGGCGACGGCAGGGAACTCGTCGCCACCCGCCGCGACGCCGCCAAGGTCCGGGCCGAAGACGGCCGCTCGGTGGTCAAGGTGAACCTCTCCCCGTTCATCAACAACCTCCCGGGCGGGAAGGACACCGCCGCCTTCACCACCACCAACGCGTCCGGCTCCACCTCCCAGGCCGCCAACATCGTCGAGGCCCTCGAGGCCGGCTCGCGTTGCCTCCTTCTCGACGAGGACATCTCCGCCACCAATTTCCTCATCCGCGACCGCCGCATGGCCGAACTCATCGCCTCCGACAAGGAGCCCATCACCCCCTTCGTCCGCCAGGTCCGCGCCCTCTACCATGAACATGGTATTTCCACCGTCCTCGTCCTCGGCGGATCGGGCGACTACTTCGATCCCGCCGGCCTCGTCATCGCCATGGACAACTACCTCCCCCGCGACGTGACGGAAGCGGCCAAGGAAATCGCGGCCCGCTCGCCCGCTCCCGATCCGGACGCCGCCGCCCTCCCGCCCCTCGACCAGCTCGAATCCTTCCTCCATCGCATCCCCGACCCCGCCAGCATCTCCCCCTTCAGGCAGGCCCCGCCGTATCGCGGCTCGAAGCCCGATGGCGCCCGCGGCCGCGGTCCCGGCCGGGAGCGGCGCCCCCCGCGCAAAAACGTCAAGTCCCACGGCACCCGCGCCCTCACCTTCGGAACCGACGAGATCGACCTCTCCCTGGTCCCCCAGCTCGTCGACGATTCCCAGGTCCGCGCCATCGGACTCGCCCTCGCCTACGCCCTCGAACACACCCTCGACGGAAGACGCCCCCTCCGCGAGGCCCTCGAAACCGTCACCAACCTCATCGACGCCGATGGCCTCGGCGCCCTCGACTCCCGCCTCCCCGGAGACCTCGCCGAGTTCCGCCTCCATGAATTCGCCGCCACCCTCAACCGCCTCCGCTCCCTCCGCGTCCGCTGACCCGCGGGACCAATAGTGCGAGGTCAAGCGAAGGCGCCCCTCTGCGCCGGCAGAGCGAGCGTCCGCGAGCGGCGACGGCGCTTTGAGGGAACGGGCCGCGATCCGCCAATGCCGAGGAACGCCCCCGGCGGGCTCGTCCCGCCGGAGCGAACGACTGGTCAGCAACAGGGATGCGAGCACTCCATGCCGCCGAATGCCGGGACGCTCTGGACATGGAGCGTGCTCACTCCCGCAACGATAGTCCCCCTCCGCCGATTCCAAGGCGAAAAGGATGATCGCGGGCTTGGCCTGCGGCTTCGAAATCCGTAGGGGTGTCCGGCATGAGCCTCGTGCCGTTCCCACACCTCGGACCCATCTTGGCGGCCGGCGTTCTCCTGCCGGGTTGCGCCCTCATCCCGGGCCACTCATTCGTTCCTCCCGAATCGCGTCCCGCCAATCCCCGCTGCTCGGCCTTTGTGCCCGAGGGCTACGACGGCGGTTTCGGCTACATGTCGATCAAGAAGGCCAATCCCGTCTGGTGGTTCATGAACCACGACGACCCCGAGGTCCCCGGCTGGTACAAGCCGGAGGATTCCCCCTTCACCCGCGAATTGAAGTGGCACACCCGCAACCCCCTGCACAACTTCACCTACTATGTCATTGGTATCGCGGACCGCCCCTTCGTGCGATGCGGCAGGAACCCCGACTCCATCTGGGCAAGGGGCGGCGGCTGGAACTTCCGCACCTTCCACGCCGGACCCTTCATCCACCTCCCCGGCGTCAGCTACAAGGGAGAGACATGGGAGTTCTACCTCGGCTGGCGCAGCCACGGCAACTTCGGCGCCGCCTTCCGCCCCGGCCGCAACACCACGCTCCCCGACGACAACAACCCGCCGCCCAAATGACGTCCTGAGGCAGCGCGCGGTCCGGCGGGGGGGGCAGGCGGCCTCGGTTGTTCCCGGTCTTCCGCGCCCCTCGTCACCCGTAATCGCCGCCCGTAATCGTTCGCCGGAATGGCGGCCTGAAGGACTTGACTCATCCGTGACGAGTTCCGGATTTCAAGGACTCCGGGGGAGGCCGGACGGTGACGGTGGAATGGCGAGCCAAGTGCGGTAAGGCTCGCGCGGCCCGGTCGCCTTGTGCCATTGCGCCATCTCCTCGCCGGTGAGGCCGCGGGAGCTGTTGGCGAAGGCATTGAGATACTTTTTGCCGCGCCTGAATCCCTTCAGGCCCGCGTTGTTGCGGATCGTGTGGCCCTTGCTGCGATGGATCTTCATCGCGAAATCGGACATGTCGGCGAAGGCGTTGTGTTCCACCAGACAGTTGTTGCCGAACTCGTCAAGGTAGATCCCCACGTTGCCCTTGGCCACCGCGCCCGGACGACGGACGATGCCGTGGACGAAGTTGTGGTGGATGTGCGCGCCGCAGTCCGTGACGCTGGTGTAGATCGCGCCGCCGTCCCCGAGCAGCAGCATGCTGTCGAACACCGCGTTGTATGAGGACACGCATCGCTCCCTCCGGCCGCCGAAATGCTGGTGGATGATGCAGCCGTAGGGGAGCCCATACACGTAGTTGTGACTGATCTCGAAGTTGCGCTGGAAGGCAAGGAAGATCCCCGCGCAGCCTTCATAGACCTGACCGCAGTGGTGCACGCGGTTGTCGGTCACACGGTTGCCGCCGGGCACGTGCGCGTCCCCGCCCCACGCCCGCGCAAGGTCCGTCATCAGGGTGCGGTCATAGCGCACCCAGCCGTCGCCGTCGCCTGTGTTGGTGCGCCAGCCGATGTTGATGCCGATGGCGCTGATGTCGCGGACATGGCAGCCGGCGACGCGGTTCCCGGCCGCTCCGCGGCCGAACCCGATGCCGGTGCCGCCCAGATGGGCGATGTCGCACTGCTCGAACGCGCAGTTGCGGAGGTATTCGCACTCGATGGCGGGCGGAACCTGCCTGACCCAGTTGAGGCCCTTTTCGGGCGTGCCGTAGTTGCCGGTCCACATGTCGCCGAATCCGGTCTCCGGCAGCTCCCACCTGCTGTAGCGGAACGCCAGCTTGCGGAAGTTGAGGTTCACGACGGGTCTATCCGCCCGGCCCGCGACCCGCAGGAGCGTCGTGAGCCGGCCGGCGAAGAAGCGCGACCGGTTGGGGTCCCGCCCCTCCCCGGCCATGAAATAAAGGTGGCCGCCGCCCCGGTCCAGATACCATTCCCCCGGCTGGTCGATGAACGCGCGGGCGTGTTCAAGATAGGCCACCGATCCCTTCCGGGGACGGGTCGAGGGGTGCGGGCTTCCGGGCAGCGTCTGCGTCTCGATCCGCCGGCCGGCCGCGCGCTTCACCCGCACCCGCGAGGACACCCACGTCGTGAACACCCCGAACTCGGCGTGATCCGCCTCCGCCAGCGCCCCGCCGGGAACCGGATCATCGAGTTCGTAGACGAGGTTGCCGTTGTCCACCGCCCCGATCGAGGTGCGCGTCCCGTGATTCGGCCAGCGGGCGCGGGTGCAGCGGGTGACGCCCCCGCCGGTTTCGATGAAGAGCTGGCGGAACCACGTCCCCTCCGGCAAGTTCAGCCGCCAGATGTCGCCGTCGTGCCGTTCCCACGCGCCGTCGAGCCGGCGCCCGCCGCTGACGATCGCCTTCTCATCCTCGTGTGCCTGATAGGTAATCGAATGCTTCGCGGTCCCGGAATCCCGCTCGTCGAACACGAGCGGCTCGGCCAGCGTGTAGGTGCCGCCCCGGAGGTGGACGCGCACCCCCCCGGTCAGCCCCGCCGCCACCCGCTCCCGCACCCGCTCCCGCGCCGCGGCGATCGTCCGGAACGGCTCCTTCATCGTGCCCCGGTTGCCGTCATCGCCGGCAGGCGAAACATAGTAGTCCCCGGCCAGGACGCCGCCGCCCGGACAGGCGATCAGCGCAATGAACGGCAGGGCGGGGATCATCGTGAGATTATCCATGGCTCGTTCTCGTGTTGAAGTCTTTGAAAATCAAGACTGGTGGTTATCAGGTCAGGTTTTCGTCGGCACAAGGCCGGGGGGGCCGTCGAGTAATCGGAAAGGCCAGCCCCCCGGCGGGCTCGCCGCGACGCAACCGCCCCCGGCGAGTTCGCCGCGACACAACGCCCCCGGCGGGCTCGTCCCGCCGGAGCGAACGATTGGCCCGCTACACGAGACCGCCACCCGCACAACGCCCCCGGCAGACCTCGCGTCATGGGGAGGGACGAGCCCTTGTCGTTGCTCCCTGATCTTTCGCCTTCGTCTTTAGCGGGGGATGAGGGCGAATGATTAAGTAGGACGATCAGGAGTTGGTGATAAACCGGCGCCATCCTGGTCCGTCCGCCGGGGACGGCGATGGCCCCGTGAGGCGTGGCCGGGTGGCCTCCCCCCGGGTATGGCGACCGCGGCCACCGAAAACCTGCACCGGGTTGGTCACTCGAAGGCACTCGGGTCCTCCTCGAGCCGACGCAGAGCCATGGCATCGAGGCGATCTTTCTCCCGGACCGATCGCTCCTTCCAGCCGATCAGCGAGGCCTTGGACGCATAGGCAATCTCTCGTCCGCCAAGGTCAAACCGCTCGGCATCGGCGATCACATCGTTGTAGCTCCTCCCCGACATCCGGGTGAACAAGTCGATCTGGCACTGCTCCGTCTCCTCCACGATCCGGATGGCTCCTTCCTCCTCGGTGAAATCCCCGACAGACAACTCCCGGGCAAATCCCTCGCCGAACCCTTCCAGGGTGCGAAGCAGGTTTGCCAGATTGGCGGGATCGTCGTCGATCAGCAGATCGACATCCTCGGTCAGGCGCACGTAGCCGTGCAGCGTCACGGCCACACCGCCCACCACCACGAACCTCGCTCCCGCCTCAGCGAGCAGTCCCAACAACTTTTCGAACGACGGTTCCATCGTCAGCCGGCCGCTTCCAAGGGCCGTTGAGCAGGCGCGCATTCCGGCGCAACATCTCCAGGCGCCTCAGCGGGTCCAGCTTGGAAAGGCTGCCCCCGACCTTCTTCTTCAGCGGCTCTCGAAACTGGCCGGTCACGAACGCAGTCTACATCGTATGCCTCCCAACCGCCAGCCCCGATGCCTATCCCGCCGGGTGATTTTTCCCCATGGGGGAGGCGGTTCACGGGTTGCCACTCTGGCGACACGGATCGCGCGCCGGCGCGCCGCACCCTGAGGACGGGCACTCAAAATGCAAAACGTCACGGACAAGGCTTGCCCCCCATGAATTCGGGTGTTTATTAGGTTGGCAACCAAGGACGGCTTTCGTTTTGACGCCCGCCACCCCCGGCGGGCGCCCGTTTTCGCAGCCACCCCCGCGATGAAAATGAAGGTGAAAACCCTGCCCCGAGCTGCCTGCCCTCCGCGCCTGCTCCCGTGCGCTTCCCATGCCTCGCACGGAGTTCTTCGTTCGGACTCGCGCCGGTGCCGCCGCGTTCTTGGTGCGCCTCTGCGGCGGATCGAGGCGGCCCTTCGGACCCGAGGCCGGAGAAGGGATCATGATCCCGGTCGCGGGGGGTGGACGGGGCCTGCGTTGGGAGCGGCCCTGCTCGCCGCCGCCTTGACCGGGCCGGCAGCGGCCCAGTATCCGGCCGGCTTCACGATGCTCGACAACAACGCTGCCCTGCGCGGCGACAATTTCCAGAGCCACAACCAGAAGATCGCGTGGACGCCGAACGGCCTGTTTCGCAGCGGCGACCTGCAGGCCGACACGAATGGCTCCGACAACGTCGTCGTCCAGCGGAGCACCGACCACAGCGCCACATGGCAGAACATCTTCGACACCGGCGTCCATCGAGACAACCTCAAACCCCCCACGATCGAGGCCGGCCCGGCCGGCAACGTCTACATCATCTACCCGAACTCCGGCGGCACGCGCTTCGTCAAGTTCAGCCCCTCCAACAACTACGGCTCGGCGGTGGTGAACAAGCTGTCGACCGCGGCCAGCAGCGGGTCGAAGTTCGCCTCATGCCACGACCCGGGCCGCAACCGCATCTACCATGCCACCCAGTG
>CAYPUM010000114.1:0-9008 GCA_964413545.1 uncultured Roseibacillus sp.
AGAGATCGCCCCACCCCATGTCGTCGATGAAGACGAGGATGATGTTGGGCTTCGTTCCGGCTTCGCACATCCCTCCGCCGGCCGCCAGAAGCAGACCGGCGACCCCGGCCACCGCCGCCATCAGACACCGGCGTCTTGTCATCTCCACCACTTCACGCATCGCCATACGCTTATCTTTCAGCAATGCCCCCACTCGTCGAGGCTCACTTCACGCTTTCTCGGGGGGCCCCCCTTCAGGAGGACGAGTCGTTCAGGGCGCCTTGGCCCCACACCACGTCGAGCGCCGCCAGGATGTTTTCGAGCGGCACGTCCCCTTCGATGGCATGGGAGGGGCTGAGAATGAAGCTCCCCTGCCGGCCCATGGCGACGAGGTCTTCGGCTTCCGCCCGCACCTCCGCCGCCGTGCCGAAGGGCATGGTCTTCTGGATCGAGAGACCGCCCCAGAAGGAAAGCCGGCCCCGGTAGCGGGCGTGCAGCGCATGGACATCCCTCACCTCCGGCAGCACCTGGTTCGCAACCATCCCGATGTCCTTGTCGATGCTGCGATCCCACTCCACCCCGAACACGTCGCGGACGCGATCCTCATAAACCCCGGCCGCGCCTCCTGCGAGCGGTGGGCGCCGGCCGGCTTCGTCCTCGCCCGCCCGCCACGGTGCCAGCCCACCAAGCTACCGGGCGCTGGCGGAAGCGTTGGCGGCTTCCACTTCGGCGCGGCCGGAGGCCGGGTCCTCGCAGACGACCCGGAAGCCGACATGGTAGACCCGCTGCCAGGCCGGGAAGCCCAGGCGATAGGAGGAACTGCACCGGAACGGCCGGTCGTGCCAGGAACCCCCGCGGACCACCTTCCTTGCGTTCTTCCCGCCCGCGTTGCGCCCGTCGGAGCCGTCGTAGGGATACGGCTTGTAGTCCGAGCGCGTCCACTCGGCGGCGTTGCCGTGCATGTCGTGAAGCCCCCACGGGTTGGGCTGAAAGGCCCCCGCCTCCGCAAGGAAGAGGGTGTCGTCGTCGGAACGCGGGTCCTTCAGTTCGAAGTCCATGTTGGTGTCCGGGTTCTTGATCGGCCGCGGGTTCACTCCGCTGACGGCCATCAGCTTGACGGTGATGTCGGCCATGTTGGCGTGCTGCGAGAAGTTCGTGTCGAGGCCCCCGAACGAAAGCGGGGTGTTGGCGCCCGCCCGGCAGGCCCACTCCCACTGGGCTTCGGTGGGAAGCGTGATCTTCCGGCCGGTCCTGGCCGAGAGCCACTCGCAGAACTCCATCGCCTGCACCCACGAGACGCGGATCACCGGCAGCTTCATATGGTTCATGTAGTAGCCGCGGTGCACCTGATCCTTGTAGTGCATGTCGTAGACGCCGTTCAGATAATCGGGGTCGAACTGCCGGTACTGCTCGAGGGTGACCTCGGTGCTGCCCATGTAGAACGGCTTGGCGATCGTTACGCGCGTCACCGGCTGCTCGACGGGCGTTTCGTCGTTGCTTCCCATCGAGAAGAACCCGGCCGGCACGCCGGTCAGCCCCATCGTCACCCCCTCGCCGAGGTCCAGCTGCAGCGTGCCTTTGTTCTGCTTCTTGATCGCGGCGGGCTTGCGCTCGACCACCTCTCGTTCGCACCGGTCCGGCATCACGTGCTCGCCGGATTTCTGGTAGGGATTGACGATCGCCTCGGGGTTGTAGGTGTCGCCGGCGTAGCGGGCCCTCAACTCGAGGCGTCGTTTGAGGATCTGCTGGTTGGCGCCGGCCTCGCTCCAGGTGCCGTGGAACGGGGCGTTGAGGTCGATCCACGCGATGAGCCTGTCCCATGCCTCCTCGTCAAGCTTCACGTTGTGATGCCCCTTGCGAAGCATCTGCACCAGTTCGCTGGTGTCGGCGTGGAACTCGAGGGGAGTCAGAAGGTGGTAGTCCCCCTCGGGGCCGTTCCGCCGCACGTACGGGTGCAGCATGCGATGCGCCGACCTCGGGTTCGACAGGTCGGGGATGCCGCATTCGCGGAACTTCTTGCCGGTGTTGTTGCCGGTGCCGATGATGCGGTCGGCGACCGTGTAGCGTCCCTTCCGGTCGCGGCCGTCGGGAGAAAGGTCTTTCGAGCCGTCGTGGCAGCCCGCGCAGAACCGGTCCAGAACCGGCTGGATCTCGCGGGTGAAGCTGAACCCGCGGGTCGGACCGTAAAACGGTTCGAGTTCGCTGGGTTGCCGGAGCATCGCGACGGCCCTCTGGCTGGTGGGCGGCATGTTCTGGCTTTCGTGACATCCCACGCAGGACAGGTTCTCGCCGGGCATCGCGACCGTCCAGCTCCGCATCAACTGGAGCGCCTTGCCCTCCTCGTCCAGCGGTTGGACGGCAAACGGAGTATTGGCGGGCACCTTGAAGCTGGCGGAGCCGTCCTTCTCGACCGGGGCGGTTCCGAGGATCTGCTTCGCGTCCCAGCCGGCTTCCATGCCCATGGCGTAGTGGCCGCCCTTGTGGCGCGGGCCGTACTCGTAACGGTAGAGGCGCACCTTCCTGACGGTCCCGCGCGGGACGCCCGCAAGGCCGGGACCGGCATAGATGTCGTTGATGAGGACGGTGGCTTCATCGCTCTCGGGGTTCACGCGATCCGCCACGACGCGCGGACGCTCCGTCTTGCGCAGCGGAATGGGCTCCCAGTAGCCGCCCCCGCCGTCCTTCTTCTTCAGGCAGACCATGTTGTCGAATACATCGACGAGGTAGACCGAAGCGCCGGCCACGATCAGGAAATACTTCTCACTGAGCGGGAATGGCTCATAGAACTTGGGATCGTACCTCGAACACAGATTGTCGATGACCAGCGGCTCGACTTTCTTGCCGTGACCCGTCAGGAACTGCACCGCCCCGTCGGCCTCGTGGCGCCCCTTCGAGACGTCGAAGATGCAGGCCGCCCCCCCCTTCGGGTGGCTGTGGTGGCCGGTGACCGTGGCGACGAACTTCGAGGAATTGCCCGGCCCCGGAATCTGGCGCGGAAAGAAGGTGCTGTTCGGCCAATACGAGTTGCTGCCGTAGTAGCCCTTTTGGTCGGTGCCGTCCGGGTTCATGGTCATGACGACCCGGCTGTAATAGTGGGCCGAGTCGGTGTATTCCCACCGCACGTACATCACCCGCCCGTCCGACTGCACCGACGGATGCCAGCTGGCGTCCTGGTCGAAGGTCAACCGGCGCACGTTCGAGCCGTCGGGCCCCATCAGATAGAGGTTGGCCACGTAGGCGCCGCCTCCCACGCAGGGCACCCCGTCATACGCGGCGGTCGAGGCGAAGATGATGCGGTCGTCGGGCAGGTAGCAGGCGTAATAGTTGTCGACGTCATGCCCCATGTCGGGCGCCACCCGCCGTGCCTTGCCCTTCAGCGCGCCGCTCTTCGGGTCGATTCTGATCTCGAAGACGCTGTAGTGCCGGGCCCCCTTGGTGCCGGGCACCTTTTCCAGCTTCCCGTGGTCCACATGGGAGGTGAAGAGCACCCGGTCTCCGTCCCAGTGCAGGTCGATGTCGCCGACGAACTTCCCCTGGTCCGGCTTGTAGACGGTCTTCGTTTCGCCGTCCTCGAGGGACATGACCACCAGTTCGTCGTCGAAGTCGCCGCCGCAGGAGGTGCGCGTCTCCCAGTTGTTGGCGAAGCGTTTGCCCTTCCGGCTGCGGACCATCAGGATCTTGTCGAAGTCGAGCAATGGATTGGCCATGAGAGCCTCCCGCTGCAGGGCGCGGAATTCATCCGACCCGGGGGCGGCCTTCTCGAGACGCTCAAGGTATTTCCTGCCGTTCGGATACTTGTCTCCCCAGGTGGCGACGAGGTCCTCGATGGCCAACCGGAGCGATGCCGGGTCCCCATGGCCCCGGGCCTTGTGGCCGCCCTTCGTCAACGGGCCGTTCAGAACCCCGTCGTTCTGCTCGGGTGGAGGGCACGCGGGCAGTCCGTTGTTGGGCGCAGCGGGGTCCGGGGGACCCTTCGCCGGGCGGGCGGCGTCCGTGCCGCTTCTTCCCGCAAACGAGGGGGTCAGGATCACGGCAAACGCGACCGCCGACATGACCAGTTGGGTCCGCTTCATAGATCTTTGATTCTTCCTTTCCTTTGTTGTGTGCAATATTCTAACCCAAAACCGGCTTTTGTGAATTACTTATGAGTTGTTTCCTGTTCCGCTGACCCGGAGTCCTCCGGTCCGGGATTCGCGGCGCGGAAACAGCGCATGCTCCCGTCCACGGTGCTGAGGTAAACCTTCCCATACGCAACGGCCATCCCGTCGAAGACCGGTTCGGATGGAAGGGGGAGTTCCGACAATCGCCGTCCATCCGCGGCGGAGTAAACCCGCAGAAGAGCTTCGTGCGGGTCAGGGTTCGCCGGATTCCTCGCCCGGCCGGTCTTCAATTCGACCACCATCTCATCCAGCCACCCGGCCACGCAAAGCGTGTCGGCAGCGAGCACCATGGCCCGCGGGCGCAGATTCTCCTCGATTCTCCAATTTGCGCCCTTGCCCATGGCGGTGAGGACGGCGCCCACCGGAAACCAGTCCTCCTCGAGGTAGCGGGTGAACTTCTGATGGAAATGGCCCACTTGATTCCACTTGCTTCCCTTCTGACTGGTCGGGCGGACCTTTCGTCGCTGCTTGAGGCCGGTGTAGGTGTTGCCCACGGCCACCGAGCGGGCCTCGTCGAAGACGATGAGCTTGCCCCGGTTGCCTCCGCTCTGCCACTCCGCGCGATGAAACCACGACCCGTCAAGAAAGGCGGTGCGGCGCCGCAGGCCCGAAGGCTTCGCCGGCTCCAGGCTGGCGGTGAATCCGTTCGCCCGCATCCCGATGCCACGGCCGTCCTTCGAACTGAGGATGTCCGCCAGTTGGCCGTATCCGCCTTCGCCCCCGCCCCAATGACCGGATGCCAGCTCCCGCGAGTGCAACTGCTTCCCCGAGCCGAGTTCCAACCCGTAGAGCCGGATTCCCCCGTCAAGGTTCGAGGAGTGGCCCGCCGCAAAATACACGACCTCGTCGAGCACAAGGACACTGCCGTGAATCCAAAGCGGGGAAGCCAGCCGGTCCTCCCAGCCGATCCGGCGCTCGGACCTCGACGTCTTGAACCGCCACGCCAATGCCCCGCTTTGCGCATCAAGGCAGTAAACCGAACCGTCCCGGCAGCCGAAGACACAATATCCCTTGCAGATCGTCGGCGGCGAGTCGACCGCCCCGGCGGCGAAGTGCCTCCAGACGGCCGCCCCCGTCCGCGCGTCAAGGCAATGCAGCGTGTAGGCATCGCGATCCGCAACGTAGAGCCGGCCGCCGGCCGCCACCGGAGCCGTGAGGGTGTCGCCGATCTTGCGGCTCCAGTCCGGCTCGAGCCCCACCGGCGCCGGGCGATCCGTCGACCCGCCGCGGCTGTTGCTGCCCCGGTAGGTCGGCCAGGCGAATTCCTTCTCCCCCGGATCTTTGACCCGTCCGTAAGCCGGCCCCTTCTCGAGCAGGGACTCGACTTCGACCTCCGCCCACGAAGACCGGTCCGAGAGGGCGAAGAACCCGTTGATCTTGCCCTCGAAGTAGCAGCGGCACGGATCCGGCGTGGCGTAGAGATACCCGTTGGCCGGCATGATCCCATACTGGCATATGCCCCGGACCCAACGGTGCGTTCTGGGTTCCCGGGTCTCCCGGTCAATCACCTGGATGCCGCTGTGCCCCAGGAGGAAGCAGTCCTCGGTCGCCTTGTTCCGGTAACAACGGTGGTGGTGCTGGGTGCGAAGGAAAGGGATCCGGTCCGTGATCTCGCCGGTGCGGATGTCGATGCCCACCCCGGCCTTGCCGTCCTCGATGAAGCCGGACCGGGCCGGCATCTCCAATCCCTTCACCATGGGAAACGTCCACGCCGTGTTCCCGATGGCGAAGACGTCTCCCGCCGCGCCGAACCCGATCGCCCCCTTGTGCTCCCACATCGGCTCGCCGTCCGCGATCGAGTAAGCAACGAACCGGTTCCACGTCAGGCACAGGACCGCCTCCTCATGCGCCACCACGGTGGGGGTGTAGTTGCGGAGGAAGAGCCCCCTGCCCGGCGGCTTCCATGGCGACGACCAGCGCGGCCTCCCGGTCCGGGCGTCCACGCAATGCAGTTCGCGGTCGTCGAGATAGAAGAGGTTGCGCCCGCGAGCGCAGAGCGAGAGAGGAACGAGGTGCCCGAGCCCCTCCTCCTTGCGCCACAACTCCCGCCCGCTCGAGGCGTCACAGGCAACGATGGCCTTGTCGAGCACCTCGGCGTCCTCTTCAACCCGATCCCAGTAGCCGACCGCACCATCCGATTCCTCGATGTGGCGATCGGGATTGCCGATGACAAGGAGAAGGAGGCCGTCGTGAAACACAATCTCCTCCGTCCGTTCCGAGGCGGGGTATGTCAGGAGGGTCTCCCCGGTGGCGGCATCCAGCTTCACCACCGGCGCGTTCCAGCCAAGAGTGGTGTAGACCCGCTCCCCGACCGAAACCAGCCGGCGCGGCAGCTCCGCCGGACCAGCCCGAAAGTTGTAAAGGTGCGTCATCCACGAAGGAATGGCGCGCTTCCAGAGCAGCTTCCCATTGAAGGCGTCCCGCGCGATCAGCTTCCAGTGCGGCGGACGGTGCACGACGGAAATCGTCCCTTCGTCGTAGATGTAGAACACCCGGCCGTTGCTGGACGTCATCGCCGAGAGGCTCGCCAAGGCGTCGTGGTGGCGGCTGAACCGGGGCCCCGCGAACCACTGCGTGTGTCGGGGATAGCGGATGCGCCGGTCCTTGCTGACGGCGTTGCCGGAGGCGTCGTAAAGGAAATGGGTCCACTCGTCGACCTCAGCGGGCCACGGCTTGGCATGGATTGTCCGCCCGCGAAACTCGCCCTGTTTCACAAGCCCGGCCTCCTCCCACCTCGTGCCGGCCGCCACCATCGCCACTCCCTTCGGAACGAGCACCCGTTCGACCTCCGGAACCGGAACGGTGCTTCCCTCTTCGAGCACGAGCAGATTCACCATGTTGTCACCGAAGGGGAGATTCGCCCCGTCGAAGGTCTCGGCGGAAACCTTGCCGTAAAGACCCCGCGACGCGATGTGAGCACGGGCCTGCGCGATCTTTCCCGCATCCGTGTCCAGCCCGCACACGAGGTAGCGGTCCCCGGCCAGCAAGGCCGCCGTGAGCCTGCCCGTCCCGCAACCGGCATGCACCACAAGGCCGCCCTTCACACCGCTGGCCTTGAGAATCGCGGCCCCCTCGTCCGCCCCGGCCGGCAGGACCGGCGGGACGAGCAGCAGCGCAAGCAGTGGCCAAAGCTTCACGTCGCTGAGCAATTACGTGCCGTTCCTCCCCATCCTTTCCAAAGCTTCCTTGAGAGCACAAACGCCTTTCTCCCGTAAAGTGCGGCGGGTGCGCAGCCCGAAGATGGAAAGCCCCGCTCCAAACCCCGTCAAAACCATGAGGAAAACGCTCTTCAACCTTGCGGCGGCCGCGGCGATGGTCGCCGGACCAGCCAGCCTGTCGCAGGCCGCCGGGCCGGCCAATGAGCTGGCCGATCCCGCCTGCCGGGAGGATCCCGATGGTTCCGCCGTCTGTGAGGCGCCGAACGGCCCCTCCGCCGCCCCCACGAACTCCTCCCCCGTGACCAAGCAAATCTGGGCCCGTTCGTATCTCTGGGCCGATGCCCCCGATATCGAGGTGGCCCGATGGCTCACTGAAGAACCCGCGATGCAGGGCAAATTCATCCTCATCGAGTTCTGGAGGACGTGGTGCGGAGCCTGCAAGCGCACCACCCCCCTGCTCAACGAGTTGCACCGGAAGTTCAGGGAGGACCTCGTCGTCATCGGAATCACCGGCGAAACGGAGGAGGAGGTGAAGGCCTATGCAGGCCCCGCCAAGAATTACTCCCTTGCCCTCGACAAACCACGTCCCGGGCCGGCAAAGGACCGCCGCCAGACCGCAACCGGCCCCGCCAACGAGCACGAAGCCGGCGACGCCGCCGGGCCGGACCGCAAACCGGACCACGAAGCGGACGGCGGGCAGGGCGCCTACGAGGCCCGGTTCGACGTCTGGGGGTGGCCCCACGTCATCCTGCTGGAGCCCAATTACAGGGCCGTCGTCTGGGAGGGCTTCCCGGGACTGAAGGACGCCGAGCTCACCGTCGGGATGGTCGGCCGCTACATCGAACTCGGCAAGGAGGACCGGACCGCCGGGACCGGGACGACCGAGCGCGCCGGCCGTCGCCCTCCGGGGCAGGAGCCGCCGGCCGAATGACGGATTCGCCCTGGTTTCCGGCGGCATCATCCGAACATCACCGAAATGCTGAATGGATCGGCAGGATTGCCGCGTAAGAAAGATTGAATGAAGCGGATTCGCGGAATCACCCGGCCCCTTGTCACGGCGCAACGAGCCCTCGTGGCGGTCCTGTTCCCAAGCCTCCTCGTCGCCGCCTCCGCGGAAGACTATCTCTCTCCCTGCGACGTCGATCCCAGCCCGGACGGCCAAACCCTCTACATCACCGCCGCCACCGGCGGGAAGGTGCTCTGTTTCGACCGCGCCTCGAACAAGGTCGCCCGCGAGATCCCGCTGAAGACCGGGCTGACCGGTCTGGCGGTCACCTCCGACGGCGGCACGCTGGTCGTCACCGGAGGCGGCCACAAGGGACGCGTGTTCGTGGTGGACGCCTCCTCCGGCAGGCTGCGGAAGGAGATCCCCGCCGGCCACACCCCGATGTCGCCGGTGCTCTCGCCCGATGACGGAACGCTCTATGTGTGCAACCGGTTCGACGGCGACGTCTCCATCATCGACCTCGGGTCCGGCGCCACCACGGCCCGGGTGCCGGTCCGCCGCGAGCCGGTGGCGGCGGATCTCACGCCGGACGGAAAGCTGCTCTTCGTTGCCAACCATATTCCGGACGGCCCGGCCGATGCCGATTACGTGGCCTCGGTTATTTCGGTGATCGACACGGACTCGAAGGAAGCAACGGCCATCCAGCTCGTGAACGGCGCCCAGGGGCTCCGGGACCTGAGAGTCTCCCCGGACGGCCGGCACGTT
>CAYPUM010000115.1:0-8980 GCA_964413545.1 uncultured Roseibacillus sp.
CTGGAGTGAAGCAAGCGTAGGCTGAGATCCGGACAGCGCATACCGGGTATTCTTGTGCCCAGCCACAAGATGCCAGTCGCCAGAGGGTTCATAGCTGTCCGACTCGATCAGAACACCTACCGGATTCGGTGCGTTGTTCCAGAGTCCGGAAGCACTGCTGTCTGTGCTGGTGGTCACGCCGAAAAACCAGCCATTATACCATATGTCGGCATCAAGGTCATCGATGTCGCAACTGCTGACCGTCCAGGTTATCGTGAAGCCCTCCTCTCCCGAGGCGTCGACGGTCCCTGTTGTATTGAAACCGGTGGCGTCTGAGATGGTCGACGAGTTGGCGATAACGCCGGTTGCAGGATACGAGGACCCGCCGTTTCCATTGCTTAATTGCTGGAACGCCGGACCAGTATCCGTGCCGGTCCCAAAGTCGTTGTCAACAAGCACAGCTTGCGCCAGGCTTGCCATGCACAGACACACCGCGGTGATACACGCCACTTTCTTCATCTTTGCTGCCTTCCTGTCAAAAGCGGACACGCAGCCGCTTCAGTTCAGCCGCCTGCACGCTATTGCCAGGAAATTCCTTTTTGGGACCGGGTTCATGGGGCCTCAGGGGCCGGGGTTGGAGGGGGGTGCGAGCGTCTGATTCCCAGTCACTTGCGTCCGAAAATGCCCAACTTGGGCTACCAGCGTCGGGTCAGGAGGTGGCCGGGCGCTGCCGCGATCCGCGGCGGCGTTCGGCGGGTCCTCCCCGTCCCAGGGGGCCCACGTTCCCCAAGTGTCCTGGAAGGCGAAGGGGACGCCGTTCCGGCGGCAGACGCGGATGGTGTGGCCGGTCCAGTCGGCTCCCAGGGGGCGTCCCTGCGCACGCGCCGGAAGGCTTCGCACATCCAGGCAAGGTCCAGCTGGTGGGCCAGCGGGGTGGGGGCTGCATGCCCGGCTCAGCCCGTGATCCTGACCCGCCCGAAGAATTTCGGGCCGGCGGGCCACTGGAAAAGCCACCGGGTGAAGCGGGCCGGCACCCCGGTCTGGTCGGGATCCTCGATGATGGATTCCGGACGCGGAGTCCAGCTCTCAAGGTCGTCGCAGCCCTCGAACTCGATCGTGATGCCGTCGTCGGGGGCCAGATCGCGCAGGGTCACGACCATGGCGGCGTCATCGGCTGCCAACGGCCACGGGTTGGGAGTGTATGGATCGGTGCCGAGGACGAACTCCGCGAGGTTGTTCAGGGCATCTCCGTCACCGTTGCCCTCGGCGAGCGCGACGCGGCCCGAGCCGGTCGGCAGGCCCTGATCCCGGCCCCAGTCGAGAAAGGTGTCGCGCTGGTCGGCCGGGCCGTAAGTGAACCGGGCGGTGGCGGTGGTGGCGGTGTCGCTGGTGACCCTCACCCAGTGGGCGTGGAAGCCTTCCGGGAAAACGTGGGTGAGCGTTGCCCCCGCCGCCAGCGGGAAGCTCTGATAGGTGGACCAGGTGTTGTCGGCGAGGAAATCAACCTCGACGGTGATGGTGGCGGCGTCGGTCACGGTCAGGCTCAGCTCCTTGCGGTCGTAGCCATACATCAGGTAGGGATCGGAGGGCGTGCCGGCCGTCACGGCGGTGTCCTTCCACGGGCCGCCGACGCCGCGGGGCTCGCCCATTTTCCAGATGTCGTCCACCTCGCCGAGCCAGAGGGCGGCACCGGACGGGCTGCGCGCCAGGGAGTCGCCGGCCGGGGCGTCGTCGAGCACGCCGGTGAGCACCAGCAAGCCGCGCCACGAGGTGAAGTCGGTGATGCGCTTGCCGTGGGTGGCGAGCGGTCGCATCCGGCGCCTGCCGCCGGAGCTGTCACGGGGAATCTCGTAAAAGGTTCCGTGAACATTCAGCAGTTCCCGTTCGGTGACGACTTCACGGAAGCCGCGCGCCCAGCCGGAGAGGAAGGGCGCATCGTAAAGCGGATCGAGTTTTGGCAGGCGCAGGCGCCCGCCGCCGTCGTCAATCCAGGCCGAGGCGGCGTCGCTGCCGAAATCCTGGCCGAGCGCGGCGGTCGAACGCAGATTCGACTCGGCACTGGCATCGGTGACGTCCTGCAAGGCCAGCGGACCCCCGATGCGGTGGTAGCCGCCATCCGAGGCGAACTCGAGCTGCAAGTCGCTGCCGGACATCGGGCGGATGATGCCGTCGGAGTGGCCGCCGGTGTCGCGGATGTCGGCCAGCGCGGCGAAACGGTCGCCACCGAGGGATGCGATCGGCGCGTGCGGATACGGATTCGAGAGGATGAAATAGGCGGTCAGGTTGCCGGAGGCCACGTCTGCCCTGAGGCGCAGCCATTCCACCGGCAGATCGTTGAGGATCTCGAAGGTGTAGCCATTCGCAGGGACGCTGACGGTGGTGAGGGTCGACCAGGATCCGGATCCGCTGGACGACTCGATCGCCACCGGGACCGCCGAACCGCCGCCATTGCGCAAGTGCAGGGTGATGCGGGAGAAACCGTTCACCAGGAACGGATCCGAGACCCCGCCCGCGGCGACGTTTTCGTTCAGCCACACCCCGCCGTGTCCCTGCGGAGCGCCCCAGTCGGACAGGTCGTCAAGCTGGCCGAACCAGAGGTTCGACTGGGCCCGCGGTGCGAGGGCGTTGGAGAACTTCGAGAGGTCGTTCTTGGTCATGACCAGCCGACCCTCGAAGGTGCAGTAATCGACCGGCATCTTGTGGTAGGAGCAGAGCGGCTGGAGGCCCGAAAAGTTGCCGGCCGAAAAGCTGGCCGGGAAATCGAAGAACATGCCGTGCATGTGCATCAGGTAGGGGCTGCCCGGCGTGTCGGGATCGAGCTGCCGGATGCGCGGCCACTCGGTGAACCAGCCGGGGTCGGCGTCGTGGGTGTAGCTCGACTTCGGCAGACGGAAGTTCGTCCAAGCCCGGCTTTCGAGCACCTTGAGGATCAGCGATCGCCCGTCCCAGCCGACCGCCCACAGCCGGTCGTCGCCGGGGTCGTTGCCGCGGATGCCACCGGGGCCGGTGACCTCGGTGAAGTTGTCGTTCTGGACCGCGGTCCAGCTCGATCCGTCCCATGCCGCCAGGGTGCCGACGTTGCCGTTGTTGGTGTAGTAGGTCCGGCCCTGCGAGGTGTAGAGCCCCTTGCCATGCACTCCCGGAAGGTTGGCCTTGGGCGTGCCCGAGAAATTCTTGTCCACGAACAGGGTGGTCACGGCGAGCGTGTGCACGTCCACCTCGTAGAAGCCCTCCTCCATGGTGCCGTGGTAGATCTTGTTGGCCGGGTCGGTGAGGTGGCGGGCGGTGCCGGTCAGGCGGCCCGGCATCGAAGCCACGGGAATCGTCCGCACCGTGCCGTCGGCGGCGATGGCGTGGTGGCCGATGAAGAGTTGGTTCGACTCGTTGTGAATCATCCGGTTGGCCGGCGTGCCGCCGACGCTTTCCGGTCGGGCGATCATGTTGAGGTCGGGGTCGATCTGGTAGAGCTTGTTGCTGCTGTCACCGCTCGGCAGGTGGGGGCCGTAGGTGACCACCCACAGGTCGCCCGCCCAGGGCACGATCGCGCCCGGACCGCACTCCCAGTGGCTGTTGGTCATCGCCAGATGCGGATAGACCCCGGAGATCGGGCGAACCGGGTTCTGACCTGCATCCCCCACCGTGTATTCGATTTCGAGCAACGCGTGACGGCTGGCATCACCGGACCGATCGCTGGTGATGGAATGGAATGAAGGACTGCCGGTATAGCCCGCCGAGCTGATGATGAAGCTGAGGTCGCCCAACGTGGCGGAATCCTGGATGGCGGTGATCAACCCGGCTCCGCTCAAGGTGATCACGCTGCTGTCGTTGTCGGCCGCGCTGTCCCAGGAAATCGCGAAATCGTCCGCCAGCAACGTTCCAAGGCTCCCACCAGCCGTGGTATCGCCGGTGCCGGAGTCTCCGTCCCCGTCCGGATCCACCCAGGTCGAGACCGAATCCACGAAGCCGGGATCGTAGCTGGACACGTCGATCCTCGGCGTGCCGCCCGGGCTCTGACCCCGCCGCTCGTAGATCGTCAACGTCGCCGAGGTGATCGTCAGGTTGCCGAAATCACCGCCCCCAACGGTCGCCACGTCATTGGTGATCCGGGACACGTCGAAGCCCAGCAGCGGGCGGAGAATGTCGTCGGTTAGGGAATTGCGACCGACCAGCATCTCGTTGTCGGCATCATCGTTCTGATTCGCACTACCCAGGCCAGGCTCGTTGCGAATGTAGGTGTCCTGGCTGACGCGCACCGAGACCGTCGCGGCGCGAGCGGGCAATGCGGCAAGGAAGACCAGGGCGGCAAGGGAGGATTGTTGAATGAGTGATTTCATGAGTCGGGTGTGATGCTGTGGAGGCGCTGCAGACGCAAGGGCCCGTGGTTGGATTTGCCGATTGGGGTCGTCGTTGGAGCGGCGGAGATTCAGTCGGCGGTGACCTGCACGTCGTCGAGGTACCAGCCGGCCAGTTCGAAGCCGTCGGCGACGCCGCCGTTGGAGTCCGAAGTGAGCCCGAATTCGAGCTTGACGGACAGTCCGAGGGCCTCGGCCGGCATGGGGGCGGTGGACTCCGTCCAGGCGCCATCGGTGGTGCCTTCCACCTGGGGCACGAGGACCGCCAACTCCGAATCGTCGGCGGCGTCGAGCACGCGGAGGGTGCCGAAGTCGGCGCCCCCGCCGAGCGGCGCGTTCGGGCCATCGATGTCGACGACCTGCTGGAAGGTCAGGGTGGCGCCGCCTGCCGGGATGGCGATGGCCGGCGAGGTGAGCGTGACGGCGGCGTCAGGACCGTAGATGGCGGTCAGGTTCGTGCCGACGCAATTCGTCCCGCTGAAGGCGGCCGTGGGAGCCTGCGGATCGGCGGTCGGCGAAGTGACGGCGGTCGGGGCGCCGAGTTCCCAAGCCGTGGCGGGATCGCCCGAGGTGCCGCCGGCCACCCACCCGTCGGGCAGGCTCGGGGCGGTGACCCCGTCGAAGTTCTCGGTGAAGAGCGGCGGGGCGTCCCTTTCGGCGATCGCGAAGAAGCGGGTGGCGTCGCCGGGACGCGCGATGGTCAGGGTGTTCTGGTCGGGGGTGGCGGCGATGCCCGCGTTGCCGTCCCAGACACTCCACGTGTCGGGCGTGCTGGCCAGTCCGGTGGCGCTCAAGAGGTCGTAGACCTTGCCGGCCCGGCTGTTCCAGGTGAAGACCAGATCGCTGCCGCTGGTGGCGACCGCCAGCTGGATCGCCGGGTTCTGACCGGCACCCGCCACCGTGTATTCGATTTCGAGCAATGCGTGACGGCTGGCATCACCGGACCGATCGCTGGTGATGGAATGGAATGAAGGACTGCCGGTATAGCCCGCCGAGCTGATGATGAAGCTGAGGTCGCCCAACGTGGCGGAATCCTGGATGGCGGTGATCAACCCGGCTCCGCTCAAGGTGATCACGCTGCTGTCGTTGTCGGCCGCGCTGTCCCAGGAAATCGCGAAATCGTCCGCCAGCAACGTTCCAAGGCTCCCACCAGCCGTGGTATCGCCGGTGCCGGAGTCTCCGTCCCCGTCCGGATCCACCCAGGTCGAGACCGAATCCACGAAGCCGGGATCGTAGCTGGACACGTCGATCCTCGGCGTGCCGCCCGGGCTCTGACCCCGCCGCTCGTAGATCGTCAACGTCGCCGAGGTGATCGTCAGGTTGCCGAAATCACCGCCCCCAACGGTCGCCACGTCATTGGTGATCCGGGACACGTCGAAGCCCAGCAGCGGGCGGAGAATGTCGTCGGTTAGGGAATTGCGACCGACCAGCATCTCGTTGTCGGCATCATCGTTCTGATTCGCACTACCCAGGCCAGGCTCGTTGCGAATGTAGGTGTCCTGGCTGACGCGCACCGAGACCGTCGCGGCGCGAGCGGGCAATGCGGCAAGGAAGACCAGGGCGGCAAGGGAGGATTGTTGAATGAGTGATTTCATGAGTCGGGTGTGTTGCTGTGGAGGCTCGGCAGACGCAAGGGCCCGTGGTTGGAATTGCTGATTGGGGTCGTCGTGGAGAGATTGCGGAGGAATGCGAGGAGGCGAGCCGCCGGAATCCGGCGGCTCAGGGGTGGAGTGTCGTGACACCGGAGGAATCACACATTTTTTTCGAGGATCATGCATTTTTGTGTGCTGGATCGGGTGACTTGGGACACATTGGAGGCAGTGACGGACCATCACCATGAGGGGGAGCCCGCGGAGACCGGGGGCCCATGGGGCCCGGACCTGCGTGGCGACTCATTCGCGCACTTGGTGCGGGAAAACCAGATGTGGGTGCGCGGCTACTTCCGCGCCCGCCTCCAGGACTGGGCGAGCGCGGACGATCTGGCGCAGGATGTCTTCGTGACGGCCTACCTCAGGCGCGGGACATTCCGGGGGGAGTCGAGCCTCAAGACCTGGCTCCGCGGAATCGCGCAAAACCACCTTCGCAATTTCATCCGCAAGCATCGCGAACTGGCCGCCGGGGGCAGCGAGGAACTGCAGATGCTTTTGGAGCAAGGCTGCGGCCAGTCGGAGTACGCTCAGCCGACGCACGAAAAGCTGGACACACTCGAGGAATGCCTCCGCCGGTTGCCGGACAAGGCAAGGGAGTTGCTTCACCATCGTTACGTCCTGGGAAAAAGCGTGCGGGAGATCAGCGGGGAGACCGGCAAGGGCCAATCCGCCCTCAACATGCAGTTCCACCGGCTCAGGGAACTGCTTGCCGAGTGCATCCGAAGTGAGCTTGAACGAAGCGAAGCATGAACCGGGGCGAAACACTCATCGCGCAGCTTCTTGCCGGGCCTCTGACACCGGAGGAACGGGACGAACTCCGGCGCTGTCTGGGGCAGGATCCGGCGCTGCGGCGGAAACTCGGGGAACACGCCTCCCTGCATGGGCTGCTCGGCGTGGTGATGGAAGATGACGCCCGCCGGGAGCAGGTGATCGCGAGCCTCCTGGAAGCCTGTGCCGAGGCGGACCGGGACGATTTCGAGTCCGGTGTGAAGCGGAAGATCCGCAGGGTTCGCTTCCGAAGGATCGTGGGGTGGGCCGCTGCGGCCGTCGTGGCGCTGGCGGCCGGACTCACGCTGTGGACGCGCACGCCGCAGCCGGTGGCGACCATCTCGAACATGGCGGCCCTCGAGGCGAATACCCGTCTCCAGGCGGGAAAACGCCTGTTTCGTGGCGATTCCCTGCGCTTGCAGACCGGTTTGGTGGAACTCGACCTTGCCGGCCGCGGCCACCTGATCGCCGAGGGGCCGGTTGATTTGGAATTCACCAGCGCGACCAGCGCCACCCTGACCCGCGGCCGGGTCGTTCTGCGGGTGAACGAAAGCGGACACGGCTACCGCCTGGAAACCCCGAGGGGAGCGGTGATCGACTTGGGGACGGAGTTCGGGGTTTCCGTGGATGAGACCACGGGAGAAGTCGAAACCCATGTGATCGAAGGCGAGGTGAAGGCCCTTTCAAACGAGGGCGGCGGGCAAATTCACCTGAAGAAGGACGAGGCACTCCGCCAGACCGGACGCATCAGCACCCGTATCCCCATCAACCAGGGTTCGTTCTACGCTTCGCTGCCGCCGAGCCATGGCGGATCCGTCGGCATGATCCACTGGTCGATGGAACCGGAAAATGACGGCGTGGTCCGGGGCCGGACCCGGAACCTCGGCGACGATGCCTGCGACCTGAAACTGCGCGCCGGAACCCGGCCGGTGGAGGGTGCGTTCGCCCGGGCGATCCACTTCGACGGTGACGGGGGGTTCGCCGAGACCGAGTACCGCGGCATCGGCGGCAACCGGCCCCGCACCTTGGCCTTCTGGGTGAAGGTTCCGCGGGACTTCACCCTCAGCCAGGGCTTCGCCATGATTTCGTGGGGTGAATTCTCCGCCCGGGACCCGGGGTGCGTCTGGCAGATCTCAGTCAACCCGCTGCCCGAGGACGGACCGGTCGGACGCTTGCGGGTGGGCGTGCACGGCGGCAAGGCGATCGGCACCACCGACCTGCGGGATGACCAGTGGCACCACGTCGCCGTGGTGCTTTATCCCGCCGCCGCCCCGAGTTTCGGCCAGCACGTCCTGATGTTCATCGACGGCTCCCTGGAGCCGATCTCGAGCCGGACCCTGGGGGTGATCGACACCGATGTCGAGCAGGCGACCCACGGGATCTGGCTGGGCCGGGATGTCGCTTCGCCGGCATCGAAGAAGCGCCTGTTCTTCCGCGGCGCGCTGGACGAGGTTTACATCTTCGACGCAGCCCTGTCGAAAGAGGAAATCCACGCCCTCATGGAGCGCAACGAATGGTAGTGTCCGGCCGGCGGATTTATGTGCAATCTGGCAGGTCGAAACGGGGTAACAGGTTGTGGTTTTGGGTGACTTGGATCAGGCTCTGGCAGCGGAGCCAGGATTCCGCGGCGTGTCCATGGCCGGCACCGCCTTGCTCGCCGCCGTGGGCACCGAGGCGAAAGATCATCGTCCCGTCCCACCAAAGCACGCAGTAGTGCCCGCTGGAGGACACGGCGACCACGGCCACGGTTCCCGTAGTCGGATAATCTCCGGTTGAGGTTGAGGCATGCGGGAAGTGGCGTGGCGATTTTTCGCCGCCCGAAGGATCTGATCACTTTGCCGGGGCTTTTCTTTCGAGGCTTCCAACAAACCCTTCACCTGCCGTCCGGCGAATCCGGCGCGGTCGAGGCTGCGTTGGTTCCAGAGGATGACCAGCTGGCGGCGGTAGTCCCACGGGAGCGGCTTGCGCAGGATGGCGGGTCCCGGAGGACGCCACGTCGGGCAGGACGGCGGCGGCCTGCCCGGCCGCGACCGCTCACCCGCATCCGGCTCTCCGGTCAGTGGTTGGCTCCCTTACGGAGACTGGCGATTGCCGCGGCTCGGGCATCAAGCAGGCAGAAGAGCCCGAGTTCGGTGAAATTGCCAGGGTCCTTGAATCGACGAAGTCGATCACTTTAAGTCAACTTTTTCAAGCGGCCCGATCACGGATGAAGTTGTCCATGGCTGATTGGAA
>CAYPUM010000116.1:0-8968 GCA_964413545.1 uncultured Roseibacillus sp.
CGAATGCTCGCCCGGATTGCAAAGCATGCCGGACTGAAACCGTCAGATCTTTGATACGGACCTGCCTTCAATCGGGACAAACCGATTCAGCCAACAAGCGGCGGCGCGTCAAGCCCTGCCCGCTTCGTGAGGAAAGGGCCCGTGATAACTCTAACCCCAGACCTGCAGTCCACCCGCGCTCACAGGCAGGGCTGAGCGCGCCAGGACGTTGGCCCCAGAATTCCCCTTACCCAACGCCAAATGACCGTTTAGATTTTGCCAAATGGCAGCAACAAGAGGCAGAGGGCGGCAATCAGCCGAGAGAAAGACTTTTCGTTGGTCTATTGGACTGCTGAGACGCCATAATCGTCAACCGGTCCGAGGCTTGCCCCGCTGGGAGCATGTCAGTTCGATTTGCGTGTCCCTTTTCCGGATCGAGGGCCGTGGCCTTTGGCTTGCGTGGGAGGGGGGCTGTCGCTATGCCTCGGGGCGGCAACTCCAACCGTAACGAACCGTGATGAACTGCTCACTATTGTCCCTTGCAGGCCGCTCTTTGGCTGCAACGCTCGCACTCTCCCTGTCGCCGGCGGACGCGTCGGCTGGGGGCTCTGATCGCTTCGACGGGAAACTCGATCCATTCCTTGGCGAGGCGAAGCTGGATATTCGGCAGGTCTACAAGGGGGACCGGTTTCCGAACATCGTGGCGGGGGCCGACGGGACGGTATTGGCGTTCTGGAACGGGGTGAAGGTGCGCCGCAGCGAGGACGGCGGCGAGACGTGGGGGGAGGAGATCCTTGTCGGCAAGGGGTTCATGGGGGGCGGGGTGACGGTCAATGAGGGGAACGGGGAGATCTTCGCGTTTGTCGAGAAGGGCCACCCGCCGGCGCCGGTCACGGTGTTCCGCAGCCGGGATCACGGCAAGACCTGGGCCGAGGTCGAGGCCGGGATCAAGCCGGACGCGAAGGGGAACACGCCCTCGATGCACATGAACGAGCACGGGATCACGCTGCGCCACGGGAAGCACAAGGGACGCCTGCTGCGGCCGTCGCGGTGCTACGCCGGCACGAACGACCGGAAGAAATGGCCGCAACACTACACCAACGCGATCTTCAGCGACGACGGGGGCAGGACGTGGCGGACCAGCGCCCCGTTCCCGGCGAACGGGACCGGCGAGGCCGCGGTGGCGGAACTCGCCGACGGCACGATCTACTACAATTCCCGTCGGCACTGGGCGCCCGAAGGCGTGAATCCGCTCCGCCGCTGGACGGCCCGGAGCGACGACGGCGGGGCGACATGGAAAGACCTCGGGATCTGCGAGATCCTTCCGGACGGGCCGCAGAACACGAGCTACGGCTGCATGGGCGGACTGGCGCGGCTGCCGGTGGCGGGGCGGGACATCCTCCTCTACAGCAACTGCGACAGCCCGGACGGCCGCCGGCTCGGGACGGTCTGGGCGAGCTTCGACGGCGGCCGGACATGGCCGATGAAGCGCCTTGTCACGAAGGGGAGCTTCGCCTACTCGTCGCTCGCGGCCGGGCGGCCGGAAACGGCCAGCGAGGGCTGGATCTATCTCATGTTCGAAAGCGGCGGGGCGAAGGTGGCGCGCTTCAATCTCGCCTGGGTGCTCGCCGGCGGGAAGACCGGCGACGGCGCGGTTCCGGAGGAGTTTGAGTGACCGGTTTCGGATTGCCTTCGGTTGGCGGCGCACGTAGGGATGGGCATCGCAACGATGATGGGAGGTTTGACGGCATTGGGGAGAGGCTGCTTCGCAAGGAGGCAGGGGGTGCGGATTGTGATGGGAGCTTTCGCGGCGTGCCTTGCGGGAACTCTCGGGGTGAAGGCCGCCGATCCGCCCCGGATGGATCGCGCCGAGGCGTTCCTCGGGATCCACTTTGATTTTCATGCCGGTCCGGACTGCGAGCGGGTCGGGGCCCGCACCACGCCGGAGATGGTCGAACTGGTCATCGACAAGGTGCGGCCGGACTACATCCAGATCGACTGCAAGGGGCACGCCGGGTATTCGAGCTATCCGACCATGGCGGGCAATCCGGCCCCCGGATTTGTGGGCGACCCGCTCCGGGTTTGGCGCGAGGCGACCCGCAAGCGGGGGGTTCCCCTCTTCATGCACTACTCGGGGGTGTGGGACTTCAAGGCGGTGGCCGGCCATCCGGAATGGGCGGTGGTGAATGCGGACGGCAAGCCCGACGCGCGGGCCACCTCGGTGTTCGGGGCGTATGTCGACCGGCTCATGATTCCCCAGCTTCGCGAGCTGGCCGGCGAATACGGGGTGGACGGGGTCTGGGTCGACGGAGATTGTTGGGGCACGAAGCTCGACTACTCGGAGGAGGCGGTCCGCAGATTTCGCGAGCAAACCGGCGCCGAGAGAGCGCCGCGGAGGCCGGGCGACCTGCACTGGAACGAGTGGAGGGACTTCCACCGCGAGGGCTTTCGGCGCTATGTGCGGCATTACGTCGACGCCATGAAGGGTTCGCATCCGGACTTCGAAGTGATCAGCAACTGGGCCTTCAGCGATCACATGCCCGAAAAGGTGTCGGCCGGGGTGGCGAGCTTGTCGGGCGACTTCGCCCCGGACGACAGCGTGAACTCGGCGCGCTTTTCGGGGCGGTGTTTCGAGGACCAGGGACTGCCATGGGACTTGATGTCATGGTCGTTCAGCCGCAAGACGCGAAAGCAGAAGCCCGCCGTGCAGCTTCAGCAGGAGGCGGCGGTGGTGCTCGCCCTTGGCGGCGGCTACCAGGCCTACTTCAAGCAGGACCGGGAGGGAGCGATCCGCAACCCGGCCGAGCTGGACGTGATGGCCGAGGTGGCGCGGTTCTGCCGGGAGCGACAGGCCCACTGCCACCGCTCGGTCGCCGTGCCGCAGGTCGCCTTGCTCTATTCGACCGACGGGCATTACCGGCAGGCGCCGCAGCTCTTCCATTGGAGCGGCAGCAAGGGGGTGGAGGTGCTGCGCAAGGCGCTGACCCGCATCCTTCAGAACCAATACGGCGTCCAGATCCTCAGTGAGCACCACCTGAAGGGGAAGACGGCCGCATGGCCCGTGATCGTCGTGCCCGGCTGGGACTACCTCGATCCGGGATTTCGCGACGAACTGGCCTCCTTCGCGAAGTCCGGGGGCCGTCTGATCCTGGTCGGCCCGGGCCCGGCGGAACTCTTCAAACCGGAGCTGGAAGCGGGAGACGGCGGCTCGATCACGGCGGTCGGGCGGGTCGATGACACCTTTCAAGCCGCGTTGGCCATGGCCCTGCCCGCTCCGATCGTCACGGTCGAGGGCGCACGGGACGTGGACGTCAGCCCTCGCACGTTGAATGGGAAGCTGTCGATCCACCTCGTCAACACCTCCGGACCCCACGCCAACCCGCCGGAGGGCGGGATCACCGCGGTCAAGCCGGTTGGTCCGTTGAGGGTGTCGATCCGGCTCGAAGCCCCGCCTGGTTCCGTCATCATGCAGCCGGAAGGCAAGCCGCTGGAGGTCACGTGGGCCAACGGGCGGGCCGCCGTCACGGTGCCGCGGGTGGATCTGTATTCGATCCTGGTGGTGGAGTTCTGAGCCATTGCTTCCACCGGCACGAGGCCGGTGGGGAGGGGGGCGCGATGTGCGCTCAGGAGCGGCGGGTTGCGAGCACCTCGCGTTCGTATCGGCGGGCTTCGTCGAGCCAGGCGTGGGAGCCGGGGACGCCGGCACGGCGGCAGTGTTCTTCCCAGACCGCGCCGAAGGGCATCGTCTTGAGGTCTTCGAGGAGGGCGAGGCGGCCGGTGAAGTCGCGGTCGAGTTCGAGGGATCGCAGCGCATGGGCCGGTTCGAGCAGGGCGAGCAGGAGGGCCTTGATCATGGCGCGGGCGCCGATCGTCCATGCCGCGACGCGGTTGATCGAGGCGTCGAAGAAGTCGAGGCCGATGTGGGTGCGTTCGAGGAAACCGCCGCGGACCAGCTCGCGCGCCATGTCTTCGAGGTCGTCGGTGAGCAGCACGACGTGGTCGGAATCCCAGCGCACGCCGCGCGAGACGTGGAGCAGGATCTCCGGGACGTGGAGCAAGACCGCCGAGATCTTGTCGGCGATCGACTCGGTGGGGTGGAAGTGGCCGGCGTCGAGGCAGAGGAGGGTGTGGTTCTTGACGGCGTATCCGAGGTAGAACTCGTGCGAGCCGACGACGTAGGCTTCGGAGCCGATTCCGAAGAGCTTGCTCTCGACCGCGTCGAGGTTGTGGGCGAGCGGTTCGGCGAAGACGGCGTCGAGCGCCTGCTCGAGCCGTTGCCGGGGGGCGAGGCGGTCGGCGGGGAGGTCCTTGAATCCGTCCGGGATCCAGACGTTGGTCACGCACGGCGAGCCGAGGGTGGCGCCCATGGCGTCGCCGATGAGGCGGCAGCGCTGGGCGTGCTCGATCCAGAAGGCGCGGACGCCCTCGTCGGGGTGGGAGAGGGTGAAGCCGTCGCCGGCCATCGGGTGCGAGAAGCAGGTCGGGTTGAAGTCGAGGCCGAGCCCGTGCTGTTTTGCCCAGTCGATCCAGCCCTGGAAGTGATCCAGTTCGATTTCGTTGCGGTCGACCTTGCGGCCGCCGAACTCGCCGTAGAAGGCGTGGAGGTTCAGGCGGTGCCTGCCGGGGAGGAGGGCGTAGACTTGTTCGAGGTCCTTGCGCAGTTCGTCGGGGGTGCGGGCTTTTCCCGGGTGGTTGCCGGTCACGGCGAGGCCGTCGCCGAGGGCCGTCCCTTCGTCCTCGAAGCCTCCGACGTCGTCGCCCTGCCAACAGTGCAGGGAGATCGGGATGGCGGCGAGGCGGTCGAGGGCGGTGTCGGTGTCGACTCCGATTTCCGCGTAGCGTTCGCGGGCGATCTCGTAGGCGCGGGGGCCGTTGTCGGTCGTCATGGTGGCGCTGAGTTGTGCTCCGGGGGCGCGACCGGCCGGTGATCGTGGCGAGGCACTCCCCTGCGTCCGGTGAGCGGGCGGCATGATGGGGGAGGTCCCGGACGGGATGCAACCGCCATCTTGGCGCCCGGTGGCAAGGCGAAGTCGATACCGTGTGGCGGTGCTGCGAGAATGCGGAAACCGGAACGTAGAGGAATCATGCAGACACCATCCGTGAAGGCGGGCCTGTTCGCGATCGGGCTGGACACCTACTGGGATCAGTTTGACGGGTTGCGGGACAACCTGCTGGGTTACCACCGGACGATCGGGGACGGTCTCCGGGCGCGGGGGATGGAGCTGGTGGATGCGGGGGGAGAAGTTCGAGGTGTCGCCGGAGTGCGGGCCGGCGGAACTGGAACGGGCGGCCGGAACCTCGGTGGCGCTGGACCAGCTCGTGGCGAACCACGGTCTGGGTTCGATGGCGTACTACTACGAGGGTGCCGGGGAGTATGAGGACATCGTGACCTCGGTGATCGCGGGCAACACGCTCCTGACGGGGCGCAACGTCCCGGTGGCGGGGGAGTGCGAGATCAAGAACGCCCAGGCGATGAAGATCATGGACCTCCTCGGGACGGGCGGATCGTTCTCGGAGTTCTACCTCGCGGACTTCAAGGACGAGGTGGTCTACCTCGGGCACGACGGACCGGCGCATTTCGCGATCGCCGAGGGGCGGGTGGGACTGGTGCCGTTGCCGGTCTACCACGGCAAGCCGGGCAAGGGGCTCTCGATCCAGATGACGGTGAAGCACGGGCCGGTCACCCTGCTCTCGGTGGCGCAGGATCGCGAGGGGGTGTTCCTGCTGGTGGCGGAGGGGGAATCGGTTCCGGGCCCGGTGCTGCAGATCGGCAACACGAACAGCCGCTACCGGTTTCCGCTGGGCGCGAAGGCCTTCATGAACGCATGGTCGCTGGCCGGCCCGGCCCACCACTGTGCCATCGGGGTCGGGCACGTGGCTTCGAGGATCGAGAAGGTGGCGGCGTTGGTCGGGATCGAGTGCGTCAAGGTGGGTTAGATGATGGTCGAAGAAACCGTCGTGGCGAAAGGCCTCGATCGTGCCGCCCGTAGCCTTCGACAAGCAGGGATTTTCTCATGAGCAAGATGATTAGCAGAAGACGGTTCGCCACGACGGCCGCTGCCACGGGGCTCTTCCAAATCGTGCCGCGACACGTCTTGGGCGGGCCCGGTCAGACGCCCCCCAGCGAAAAGGTGAACATCGCGGGCGTCGGGATCGGGGGGATGGGAAGGAGCAACCTGCGCAACTGCGCGCGGGAGAACATCGTGGCCCTGTGCGACGTGGACCACGCCTATGCGGCGAAAACCTTCAAGGCGTTCCCGAAGGCGGTCCGTTACAAGGACTACCGCGTGATGCTCGAAAAGCGGAAGGATATCGACGCGGTGGTGATCGCGACGCCCGACCACACCCACGCCGTGATCAGCATGGCGGCGATGCAGGCCGGCAGGCACGTCTTCTGCCAGAAGCCGCTGACCCACGACATCCACGAGTCCCGGATGCTGGCGAAGGCCGCGAAGGAGACCGGTGTGGCGACCCAGATGGGGATCCAGGGCCATTCGCAGGAAGGGCTGCGCCTGATCTGCGAATGGATCCGGGACGGCGCGATCGGCACGGTGCGCGAGGTCGACGCATGGTGCGGTCTCTCGTACGCGCCGCATGGCCATGCCTGGTGGAGTTCACCGTTGAGCGACCGGCCCAAGGAAGGACAGCCGGTGCCGGAGTCGCTGGATTGGGGATTGTGGATCGGACCGGCGCCGATGCGTCCCTACCACCGGTGCTATCATCCCGGGGTGTGGCGGTGTTGGTGGGATTTCGGGTGCGGCATGATGGGAGACCGCGGGGCGCACACTCTGGACCCGGTGGTGTCGGCGTTGAAGCTGACGCCCCCGAGTTCGATCGAAGGGTCGGGCATCGTGGGCGGCAACGACGAGGTGCATCCCGACAAGGCGGTGGTGACATACCACTTCCCGGCGCGGGAGGGCTTTCCGCCGCTGAAGCTGACCTGGTATGAAGGGCAGGAGCCGCCGCGCCCGAAGGAACTCGAGGAGGGCCGCAAGTTGCCCCGGGAGGGAGGGGTGGTCTTCAAGGGCGACCAGGGCGCCATCATGTGCGGGGTCTACGGCAACGGCCCGCGCCTGATTCCCGAGTCGGCCATGAAGGCTTACAAGCGGCCGCCGAAGACCTTGCCGCGCATCAAGGGCAGCCACGAGGCGAACTGGATCGAGGCGATCAAGAGCGGCGGAACGGCCAGCGCCGATTTCAGCTACTCCGGACCGTTGACCGAACTGGCCCTGCTCGGCAACCTCGCCAAGCGGTTCCCGGAGCGTAAGCTGCGCTGGGACAACGGGAAGATGAGGGTGACCAACCATGACGAGGCCAACGCGTGGGTGCGGCGGCCCTACCGCGACGGCTGGTCGCTCTGAGCCGCCCGCCCGGAGGAGTGCGGCGCGCGATGGCCGGCTCCTTGCAGCGATTGTTGACGGCCTCGGCGGGAGACCTCAGGGGGTTCCGAGGACTTCCTTCTTCAGGCGCGCGAGGTGTCCCCGGCCGAGGGCCTTGACCTCGCAGCCGAGCTCGAAATAGCGCCGGATCTTGTCGTCGCTGAGGATGCCGAAGCAGTCGATGATGGCGAACTTTCCGCCGACCCATCCCATCACCTCGTCGGGGTCGAGATCGAGGTAAGGGGCATGGGGGACGGCGAGGATGAGGGCCTCGACACCCTTCGCGGCGGCCGGGAGGTCGTGCTGCACGCGGACCTCGGTCAGCCCGTCCTGGTTGCGGAAGAAGCGGCTCCACGAGTGTCCGGGCGCCGGGTAGGTGTCCTGGTTCTCCAATTCGAACCAGTGATCGACGTAAGGGTCGTGGACGCGCATTTCGGCGCCCATTTCGGTGAGCTTGCGCACCACCATTTCGGATCCGGAGTAGCGGGTGTCGCCGACGTCCTGGCGGTAGCTGGCGCCGCAGATGAGGACATCGGCGCCGGCGATGTAGCGTCCCATGTTTCGCAGGGCGTCGCGAACCAGCTCCGCCACGTGCAGGCCGCGGGTGTCGTTGATGTCGATGGCGGTCGGGGTGAGCTTGAAGACTTCGTTGCCGTCCCGGAAGCCGAGGAGATGCTTGTAGGCCCAGAATCCCAGCCCCCCGTCCTTGGGCAGGCAGTAGCCGCCGATGCCCGGCCCGGGGAAGATCATGTTGCAGTGCGTCGGGCGCATCTTGATGGCCTCCACCACCTTGATGAGGTCCACGCCGTTGCGCTCCGCGAACAGGCTCCATTCGTTGAGAAACGCGAGGGTGGTGGCACGGAAGCTGTTCTCCACGATCTTGGCGGTCTCGCTCTCAATCGGGCGATCAAGGACGGTGAGGGGAAAGTCCTTCGTGTTGAGGACTTCATGCAGGAACTTCTCGACGCGTTCCCGCGCCTCATGGTTGCAGCCGGCGCAAACGCGCCAGAAGTCGCGGATCGACTTGACGTATTCGCGGCCCGGCATGACGCGCTCGTAGCTGTGAGACAGGAGCGGCTCGGAATCGATACCACGCCGCGCGAAGGCCTTCCTCAGGATCGGCCATGCAACGAACTCGGTGGTTCCGGGCGCCACGGTGGTTTCGATGAGCACCAGGCACTCGGGCCGGATCTTGGATCCGATCGTTTTGAGGGTGGCTTCGAGGGCCGCCATTTCGGTCTGGCCGGACTTCATGTTTCCCAGCTCGCTCTTGGTGTAGTCGCATTGGACGTCGATCACGACGCAGTCCGCGAGCTTCAGGCAGTCCGGGTTGTAGGTGGCCACGAGGGATTTCTTTTCGAGGACGGTGCGGGCGATCATGGGATCCACCTCGGGGTCTTCGGCCTTGACGGGCGACTGTCCCCTGTTGAGGAGGGGGATCTTCCAGTAGCTGCGGGTGCTGGGCCGCTGGCAGCCGATGACGAACTTGCTCGGCTTGCCGGTCTTCTTGTCCACCGTGTCGGCGATGATCGCGGCCATCACCGCGCCCACAAACCCAACGCCCATGACAACGACGATCTCCTTGTCCTCGGCGCGGGCCTGCTCGACCA
>CAYPUM010000117.1:0-8967 GCA_964413545.1 uncultured Roseibacillus sp.
TCCCAAGTTTCCTGTCGAATCAGCGGGTGACGGGAATCGAACCCGCGTAGCCAGCTTGGAAGGCTGGGGCTTTACCATTAAGCTATACCCGCGGGCCACCGGACTTTTAGCCTCATTCCCCCGCCCCGGGCAAGGTTTTTTTGAGGAATTTCAACTCTTGGGAATAACTCCAGCCCGGTATATTTGATAGGGTTCCGGCGTTTGTGCTTGGCAAGCCGGGACGATTTGCGCTACTCCTCGGTCCGTCGGAAGCGCGGGTGTAGTTCAATGGTAGAATGCGAGCTTCCCAAGCTTGAGGTGAGGGTTCGATTCCCTTCACCCGCACCATTCATCGACGGTCAGGCGGGCGGCTGAGCGACGGGGCCCCGTCTTTGCAGAACCGCCAAGGCAGGTCCGCGCCTTTTGAGATTCCAATCCGTTGACAATCAACGACTTCCGGGGTTTCTTGTCCGCGGCGGATGCCGCCGTCGGGTCCTTCGAGGACGAGCTTGGCATGGTCGAGGCCGTTGATCCCGAGGGCTTGGGTGAGCCGGCCGGGACCGGAGCAGAGTTCCCGGACATTTTTACGCCGTCGGCGTGAGCGCATGGTTTCGAGGCCCGCGAGGGGTTCGAGGGCCCGGAACAGGACGAATCCGTGCCCCGCCGGTCCCTTGACAAGGAGGTTGAAGAGCCAATGAACGCCGTAGTTGAGGTAGACGTAGGAGGTTCCCGGGGCGTGCTGCTCGACGAAGCGGCGGGCGCTGGGCCGGGAGAACGTGTGGCAGGCCGGGTCGCCGTCCGCGGCATAGGCTTCCGCTTCCACGATTTCCCCCACGCATCCGCGCCACTCGAAAACGCAGCCGATCAGCTCCCGGGCGCAGACCCATGGGGCGCGGGTGAAGAAGCGGTGGTCCAGCCATTCGGCGGTCCGGCCGGCGGAGCCGGTCGTCATGGCGTCGGGGCGGGTGAAGGCGTCTTTCACGCTGTGGCTCCTCAAAGTCCGGTGGGGTGATCGATGAAGAAGGACTCCATTCCGAACGATTCCGCGAGGCGCGCCGCGAGAGCCCGCACCCCGAACGTCTCGGTGGCGTAGTGGCCACCGTAGATGACGTTGAGGCCGAGTTCCTCGGCGGCGGTGTAGCTCCAGTGCGGCCCTTCGCCGGTGACGAAGGTGTCGATGCCCTCCTGCGCGACCTTCGGCACTTCCGAGCCCGCTGCGCCGGTGACGACCGCCACCGAGCCCGCCTCGGCGGGACCCGCCGCACAAACGTGCGGGGCGGCGCCGAGCACCCGCGCGGCCCGAGCCACCAGCGCATGGAAGCTTCCGTCGGCCTGCCCCCGCCATCCCGTCAGGATGCCTTTCCACTCGAAACACGGCTCCGGGTCGCGCAATCCCAACTCCCCCGCCAGCAGGCGGTTGTTGCCCAGTTCCGGGTGGACGTCCAACGGGAGGTGGGCGCTGTAGATGGCGAGACCCGCCTCGATCGCGACCTTGAACTTCTCGTAGACCGCCCCCGTGACCGGACGGGTCCCTCCCCAGAACATGCCATGGTGCACGAGCAGAAGGTCGGCCCCGGCCTCCGCGGCCTCCCGCACCACCGGCAGCGAGGCGTCCACCGCCGCCGCCACCCGGCGCACTTCCCCGCGCCCTTCCATCTGAAGACCGTTGAAGGCGCCCGGGTAGTCCGGAATCTCGCTGATCCGCAATTCGCGGTCCATGAACGCCGACACCTCACGAAGCGAAGCCATGACGGAGACTCAAACCTCCCCGGCTTCCGCACAACCATCGATTTCCAGAAAGCGTCTCAACTCCGCCGGCAGCTCCGAGGACCACGACGACCGTTCACCCTGCCACGCAACCGCCATCCCGGAGGCGTGCCGCGCCTGACGGTCGAGCAGGAGGCGCTCCCGAAGCTGCGGCGACCACCCGGACTCGATGGACTCGATATAGCAGTCCTCGCTCGCGCCATGGATCTTGTCGCCCACGGCGGGATGTCCCGCGTGCGCAAGGTGTACCCGGATCCGTGTCGAAGGGCCGCACCGCCCACTTGCGCCTTGCCCCGGTTGCCGGGCCTGCCACTCTTTGGTCATGTCGTCCGACAAGGAACACACTCTTGCTTCCCCCGCCACCCTTGAAGGGACCTCCCTTCACACCGGGGAGAAGGTGACCCTCACCCTCAAGCCGGCCCCGGCCGGATCGGGCCTCCGGTTCCGGCGGATCGACCTTCCCGACCAGCCGTTCATCGACGCCGACGTGGCCCGCGTCGAAAAGGTCGAGCGGGCCACCACCCTTTCCGTCGGCGCGGTCCGCGTGCACACCGTCGAACACGTCATCTCCGCCCTCACCGGCATGGGCGTCGACAATGCCCTCGTCGAAATGGACGCCAACGAACCCCCGATCGGCGACGGCTCCGCCCGCCCGTTCGTGGAACTCATCAAGCAGGCCGGACTCCAGGAACAGGACGCCCCGCGCAAGACATGGGAAATCCGCGAGCCCATCCACTACGACAATGGTAACGGCGCCTTCATCACGGTCGTCCCCTGCAAGACCTTCCGGGTCTCCGTCACCAATCTCAGCCGCAACGGACAGTTCACCCAGTACTTCTCCTCCGAAATCACCCCCGAGATCTACGAAAGGGAAATCGCGCCCGCCCGCACCTTCACCTTCTACGAGGACATCAAGCCCCTCCTCGACAAGGGCCTCATCAAGGGCGGCTCGCTCGAAAACGCGGTCGTCATCCGCGGCGGAGAGGTCCTCTCGAAAGAACCCATGCGCTTCGACAACGAGTTCGCCCGCCACAAGGCCCTCGACCTCATCGGCGACCTCCTCCTCTCCGGCAAGCGCATCAACGGCCACGTCATCGCGATCGGACCCGGCCACGGCCCCAACACCCGGATGGCCGCCCTCCTCAAGAACGAATACGTCCGGATGCGCTCGATGGTCCCCCCGCTCGAACTCCCCCGCGGCGAGGCGGTCCTCGACACCCGGGAGATCTTCCGCATCCTGCCCCAGCGGGCCCCCTTCCTCCTCATCGACCGGGTGGTGGACTTCCCCTCCGAGATGAAGTGCCGCGCCGTCAAGAACGTCACATACAACGAGCCCTACTTCGCCGGGCACTTCCCGGACCACCCCGTCATGCCGGGCGTGCTGCAGCTCGAGGCGATGGCGCAGGCGGCCTCCGTCCTGGTGATGCGCCTTCCCGACAACCAGGGCAAGATCGGTTACTTCATGTCGGCCGACAACGTGAAGTTCCGCCGTCCCGTCTTTCCGGGCGACACCCTCCTCATCGACGCCGAGATCGTCAAAATGCGCCGCAGCATCGGCATCGCCGTCTGCCAGTGCCTCGTGCACGGCGAGATCGTCTCCTCCGCCGAACTCAAGTTCGCCGTCATGGACGCCTGAGAAGCTCCCCCGCGCCCCGGCGCGCTATCGAAGGATCCCCTCCATGGCCCGCTCGACACGTTTCTCGCTGACCTTCATCTCGCGCGGCTGACCCGGCGCGAAGAGGAGCAGGCGCAGTTCCTCGATCATCCAACCCGGCTCCCACAGGCGGGCCGCCTCCGGGCTCTCCTTCCACTGCGCGCGCCAATCTTCCCAGACCGGCCGCAGCCGGGCCCGCTTCTCCTCGTCCCGGATCAAGGGGTGGCTCGCAAGGCGCTGCAGCCGCTCCTCGATGGCGTGAAAATAGCGCTGGTACCGCCGGAAGCGCCCGAAGCCCGCCTTCCATGCGAACCCGGGACGCAGAAGCCACTCCAACTCCTCGTCGAGGTCCGCCACCACCTCCCCGAGGTGGCGATCCTCCCGGTGCTCTTCCATCCAGTCCGCGATCTTGCGATAGCTGACGACCGCCCGCTCGAGAGCGTCGCACACCTCTTGCGCGCATTCGTGAAGCCGGCCCCTGCCCTCCTCCGCGGCCCGCTCGAATTCCTCCCCGCCGCGCGGCAGGCGATGCCGCCCGCCCCCGGCCAGCGCCCCCTCCGCCGCGCAGCGCAGCAGGTCGTCCGCCAGCTCGCCGCCGGCGCTCAACAGCGGCAGGCAAAGCCGCGATTCCCGGCCGAGCGGAAAACGCTTCCACACCCGGGCCGCCTGCCCGGCCTCCCCCAGCAGGAACAGGCGCACGCACCCCGCCCGGTGGCTCTCGCGGGCCTCCGCCGGGTCGAGGAAGGCCCGCATCCCGACCGTCCGGCCCTCGTCGACCAGCGCCGGATACGCCGGCTCCGAACTACTCCCTCCATGGTAGTCGGAGACCTCCTCCGGGATCTCCCCGAAACTCCAGATCTCCCCGCCCGTCATTTCCCACTCGAGGTTGGCGGCGTCCTCGCGCCGCTGCCGCAGCACCCCCGCCAGCCGCTGCACGACCGCTTGCGGGTTCTCGCCGAGGGCCAGTTCCTCGCCGTGGTCGCCGCGCACCCGCAGCTTCGGCCGCAGGTGGGCCGGCAGCTTCTCCGGCTTGAAGTCGCCCGCCGCGACGGCGCACCCCGAGCGGGCCGTCAGGAACTCCGCCAGGGCCTCCAGGAGGTCGCGGTCGGGCTCCCAGTCGCGCCACTCGTCGAGGAAGGCCTCCACCGCCTCCGCGATCGGAAAACATGCCTGCCGCTGCCACTTCGGCAGGGAACGCACCAGCAGTTCGACCCGCTCTTCGAGGATCCCGGGCACCCCCCAGCCCACCACATGGACCGGAAAACCCGCGAGGAGATCGATCGGGACCTCGAAGCACACCCCGTCGTCCGGAGCCTCCGGGTCGCTGCGATAGACCACCTCGTGGCGCGCCCCGCCGTGTTCCACCTCGTCCGGAAAGAGCGCCAGGCCGTCCGCCACTTCCTCCCACACCACGTCCGCGAAGCGGATCATGAGCTTCTTCTCGTTCCCCTCCGCCCGCCGCCAGCGGTGGAACTCCTTCGCCGTCGAGATCCCGGCCGGGATGCGCTCGAAAAAGAAGTCGTAAGCCGCTTCATCCGACCACAGCCCCTCCGGCCGCCGCAGCTTGTGCTCGGCCCGCTCCACCTCGCTCCGCACCTCTTCGAGGCGTTTCACGAAGCCCCCCTTCGCGTGCAGGCCCCCTTCGAGGACCGCCTCCCTCACGAACACTTCGTGCGCCGCCCGGGGATCGACCCGCCCGAAATCCACCCGCCGTTCGGGGACGATCGTCAACCCGCTGCAAATCACGGTTTCCATCCCGTGAACCGCCCCCTGCCGTTCGTCCCAGTAGGGCGAGTGGAAGCGGCGCCGGCAAAGATGCGGGGCCGCCTCCTCGACCCACGCCGGGTCGATCCCCGCCACCTTCCGCGCCCAAAGGCGGGTCGTCTCGACGAGGTCGAAGCCCAGAACCCACCGCGGGCGTTGCTTGCCGAACAACCCCGAACCCGGAAAAATCGCAAACTGCCGCCCCCCGGTCCCGCGATAATGCCGCTTCTCCTTGTCCCACTCGCCGATCTGGCGCGGCATTCCCGCCAGGAGCGCCTTGTGGATCTCGTCCGGGTTGCCCCACCGCTCGCGGCCGGCGGGCAGCGGCCGCGGCCGCCGGCCGAACTCCGCCTTCAACAGCCGGCACAGCTCGGCCGCCACCTGGTCCCATTCCATGATGCGCCGCAGGTTCACGAAGTTCGTCTCGCAGAACCGCCGCAGCTTCCGCCGCCGCCAGCCCCCGTCCTCCTTCCGCAGTTCCCGCAGGGCATCCCAAAGGTTCAGGTAGGTCAGGAAATCCGACCGCGGATCGTCGAATTGCTCGTGCGCCTTGTCCGCCGCCTCCTGCCGCTCGACCGGCCGTTCCCGCACGTCCATCACGCTCAGCCCCGCCACGATGATCACCACCTCCCCCAGCACCTTCCGCTCCCGGGCTTCCAGCAGCATCCGCCCGAGGCGCGGATCGAGCGGCAAACGCGCCAGCGCCCGGCCGGCCTCGGTCAGCTCCCCGTGGCGCGACTCGATCGCCCCGATCTCCTCGAGCGTCCGGAACCCCTCCGTGATGGCCCGCGGCGACGGCGGATCAAGGAACGGAAACCGCCGCACGTCGCCAAAGTGCAGCGCCTTCATCCGCAGAACCACCCCCGCCAACGACGAGCGCCGTATCTCGGGATCCGTGAACCGCGGCGCGCCCCCGAGGTCCTCCTCGTCGTACAGCCGCACGCACACCCCCTCCCGGACCCGTCCGCACCGCCCCCGGCGCTGCCGCGAACTCGCCTGCGAAATCTGCTCGACCTGCAGCCGCTGCACCTGCCGGTTCGGATTGTATCGGCTGATCCGCGCCAATCCACTATCCACCACGTAGACAATCCCGGGGATGGTCAACGAGGTCTCCGCCACGTTCGTCGCCAGCACCACCCGCCGCCGCCGCCCGCGCTGGAAGACCCGCTGCTGTTGCGCAAGGCTCAGGCGCGCGAAGACCTGCAACACCTCCGTGTCCGGCAACTGCCGCCCCTCGAGGAGCTTCGTGCACTCCCGGATCTCCCGCTCCCCCGGCAGGAACACAAGGATGTCCCCCCGCTCGTCGAGTTCCGTGATCCACTCCACCGCCCGACCCACGTGCTGCGCCAGCTCCTCGTCCCCGGCCGGCGGCAAAAAGTGGTCCTCCACCTCGTAAGCCCGCCCCGCCACCTCGACCACCGGCGCCCCGCCGAAGAACTCCGCAAACCGCCCCGCGTCAAGCGTCGCCGAACTGATCACCACCCGCAGGTCCCGGCGACGCTCGAGCAGGCGATGCAGATAGCCCAGCAGGAAGTCGATGTTCAGACTCCGCTCGTGGGCCTCGTCGATGATGATCGTCCCATACTGCCGCAGATCCCGGTCCCCCTGCGTCTCCGCCAGCAGGATCCCGTCCGTCATGAACTTGATGGCGGTGTCCCCCGAGACCTCTTCCCGGAACCGCACCTGATAACCAACCAGCCCGCCCACTTCGCTCCCCATTTCCTGCGCCACCCGGCGCGCCACGCTCGTCGCCGCCAGCCGCCGCGGCTGCGTGCAACCCACCCGCGCCCGCCGGGAACCCCCCGCGGGCCCCGGCATCAACTCCAGCGCCATCTTCGGCAACTGCGTCGTCTTGCCGCTCCCCGTCTCGCCCACCACCACCACCACGCGACTCTCCCGCATCGCCGCAAGGATCTCCTCCCGCCGCCGCGACACCGGCAAGTCCGGATACTCCCACTCCGCCACGCGCTTCGTTCGCGTCGCCAGATCCATTCGTCAAGCCTTCCAGTCACCACGCCATCTCGTCGAAGACCTCCTCCGGGGCGTAGCTGCTCACCACCGACCGGATCATGGCCTGCCCGCTTTCGCGCTCGTCGTGGAAGACGTGATTGGCGCCCGATTCGCGGAGACGTTCCGCCTCCGAAGTGAACTTGGCCCGCGCATACACCAGGATCTCGGGGTTCTTCTCGCGCGCCAGCCGCATCCCGGCCGCGGCCGCCCGGGCGTCCGGAAACGTGAAGGCGATGCTCCGCGCCTGCCGCACCCGCGCCATCTCGAGCACCTCGGGATGCCGCGCGTCGGCAAAAAGAACCCGCACCCCCTGCCGCCGCAGTTCGCGCACCGTGTCCGCATTCAGTTCGATCACGAGCGTCCGGATCCCGGCCCGCGAAAGGGCCTCGTGGAGGTTGCGGCCCACCGGCCCGAAACCGCATATGATGACGTGATCCTCGAGCGTCTCAACCTCCCCTTCCGGCCGCAACTCGGTGGGACAGCTCTCCTTGCGTTGCAGCCACCCTCTCCGCTGCAGGACCGGGGAAACCCGCTCCACCATCCGCATCATCCCCGGCACCAGACCCATCCCGATCGCCGTGCAGGCCAACAGCACCTGAAAGGCGCGGGCATCGAGCGCCCCCAGACCCTCGATCCGGTCGAGCAGAATCAGCGAGAACTCGCCCGTGCTCGCAAGGCTGGCCGCCGCAAAGAGCCCCGGCCGCAGCGCCACCCCCAGCCGCCGCGCCGCAAAAAAACCAATCCCGAACTTCACCACCAGAATCACCGCCGTCCCGGCCGCGATCCACGGCCAGTTCGCCGCCACCACCTCGAGGTCCACCACCAGACCCACCGACACGAAAAAAATCGTCAAAAACAGGTCCTTGAACGGCAGAATCTCCGCCAGCACCCGGTGACTGTAGATCGACTCGCTCACCACCAGGCCCGCCGCAAACGCGCCCAGCGCCGCGCTCAATTCCAACAGGGTCGCCCCGTACGCCACCGCCGCGCACAACCCGATCACCGCCACCGTGAACAGCTCGCGGCTCCGCGTGCGCGCCACCGCGTGCAACAACTGCGGAATCCCCCGCCCGCTCAGGAACCAGCACACCCCGAGAAAAACCGCCCCTTTCGCCATCGCGAGCCCGATCCCGCTCACCATCCCCCCGGCCCCCGCCCCCAACAACGGCGGAAGCACGATCATGAAAAAAATCACCAGCACGTCCTGAAAAATCGCCACCCCCAGCGCCACCCGCGCCCCCGGGCTGTCCGGCATCCCCAGATCCTGAAACGACTTGATGCTCACCGCCGTCGACGACAGCGCCACCGCGATCCCCACCGCCAGGGCCGGCCCCGCCCCCAGCCCGAACGCCAGCGCCGTCCCCCCCGCCGCCACCGTCACCAGCCCCACCTGCCAGCTCCCCCCCACCAGCGCCACCCGGCGCAGATGCCGCATCTCCGCCACCGAAAACTCCACCCCCAGCGTGAACATCAACAACACGATCCCGAACTCCGCCAGCACCTCGATCCACCCCTCCCATTGCTCTCCCACCACCGCCAGCACTCCGCTGTTGGCAAGGAGCACCCCGCACAGAAAATACCCCACCAACTGCGACTGCCGAAACCGCAGCAGAACCAGCGACACCAACACCACCCCCGCCAGCACCAGCGTCAGCAACCCGAAAATCGGCGAAATCGCATCCGCCCCGGCCGCCACAATCTGCATCAAACCCGTCACGCGCCCAAACTCCCCGGCAGTCTACTCCCCACCTCCCCGGACACCCGCCCGCAATCCCCCCGCGCCTCGCCAACCG
>CAYPUM010000118.1:0-8959 GCA_964413545.1 uncultured Roseibacillus sp.
GAACGAATCCGAGCCATTCAACAATGAGAATATATCCCAGCAGGATGAGAACGAGGTCGGGGCGGGAGGCGGCGAGGGTTTGCAGGGCGGGGAGGGTGGGGCGGGCTTCCTCGGGGTGGTCGGGAGTGCGGATCAGCACGCGAAGCGGTTGGAGGGGTTCGTTGCGGCGTTTCGTGATCACGAGAGGTCCCTGTTTCGAGTCGAGGGCGAGCGGCGAGCGGCGGCTGAAGCGCCACAAGTCGGTGAGCCAGAAGACATCCGGGACAGACCGGCGCATGATGTCTTCGAGGAGGGCGGCGACGTGGGCAGGGGTGATCCGGTTGTTTTTTCCCACGGGGGGGTGATGGATTCTGACGACCCACTTGCCGGGGGCGGTGGTGCGCATTGAGAAGCCGAGGACGGCGGCGCCGGTCCGCCGATGGAGGAGGGCGGCGAGGGGAGTGACCGAGAAGAGACGGCCGAAGAGGGGACACATGACGCCGTGGGCTCCCGCGCGCTGGTCGGAGAGGATGCCGAGAATGCCGCCCTCGCGAAGGAGCGCGATGGCGCCGTGCAGGGAGCTGCGCTTCGCGAAGAGAGCGGTGCCCTTGACCTGGCGGCGACGCGTGACGACGCGGTCGAGGAAGGGATTGTTGAGGGGGCGGTAGAGGCTGCCGGCAGGGCGGGTGGAGAAGTGGACGGGAGGCGTGTGGGCGAGGAGTTCCCAATTGCCCATGTGGCAGAGGACGGCGATGACTCCCTTGCCCGTCTCGAGGGCGCGGTCCATGACTTCGCGGTTCTCGATTTCGACGGCGCGGGAGATTTCTCCGTTCGTCATGCGGGCTCCCTTGAGCGAGCAGAGGAGGTTGGCGGTGGCGTGCCGGAACACATGGCGGGTGGCTTCATTCAAGGCGGCGGAGGGCGTTTCCGGTCCGAGGACGGTGCGGAGGTTGCTGCGCACGATGCGGCGCCGGGAGGGGACGAACCACGCCCAGAAGGAAAGGGATGCGCCTGTGCGCCAGAGGGCGGCCAGCGGGGCCAGGGCGACGAGGCGCTCCGCGGCAAGAAAGACGAAGCACTCGATGCGCCACTGGATCTTCTTGAGGAGAGAGGGGGTGGCGGCGCTCATGGGTTGGGGACCGGGCGCTGCGCGCGGCGGGTGAGGGGAATGCAGAAGCCGATCGCGCCGAGGAGGACGAAATAGCAGGCCAGCAGTTCGAGGTACGCCGCGCACACCTTGGGCGTGTCGGGATGGTGCTGACCGTCGAGGGTGGCGCTCCAGAAAGCTTCTGATGAGAAGACGCGGGCGAAGGCGTACACCAGGATGACGGCGGCCGCCATGAACCCGGAGGCGGGGTGCCGGGAGGCAAGTCCAACGAAGCGCAGGAAGACTTTGCGGTGCCTGGCAAGCGTGATCAGGATGATTGCGAGAAGAGCCACCATGATGTATTCATGACGGAGGGGATCGATGAGATGGTCGATGGCCCTGCCGATCTCCGCGACCAGCACTCCGAGGCAGGCGATTCCCCATGCGCGGTAGATGGGTCCGAACGAACCGGCGTGCGGGACAGTTGCAAAGAAGAGAGCCGCCGAGAATCCGAGAAGAGCCGATTGCAGGATTTCCACGGCGCTGTCTTCGACCGGCAGACGGGGTTTGTTTGGCAGCCATGCGGGGAAGAGGAGGAGGACGGCGCCCAGCCCGATGAGGACCGCCACGTAGACGGTGCGCAGCCATGCGGGAGGGTGAAGGAGGAAGGACATGGAGCGGGAGGGGTCGGCGGTTTTCGGTTGGCGGTTTTCGGGCGCGGGGAAGGCGGATACGGGATGCGGGGGAGCCGGCGGTGGAGGGGTGTTGGTTTTTGCAGAATCACTTGCGTGATGAAAGCGAAATGCCGCCGCAGGGTGAGAGCAGGGTGAGAATGGGCTTTGCGGGGCCGGGGGTGCTTGTTAAGACCGCGGCGGTGAGGAGCGGGGGCGTATTGATGACGGCAGTCGGGATGGCAGGGTTGTTGTTTTTGTGGTCTTGCCGGAATGATGAGGGTTCGGGCGGCGAGGAGGCCGGCTGGGAGGGTGGACTGCCGCGGCTGGAATTGCCGGAGGAGCGGGGCGAGGCCGGGGCGGAACCGGGAGCGAGGGGATTCCTGTTATGCCGGGAGGAGAACATGCTTCCGGCGGGCGCCACCGGAAGGCTGCTGATGCGGGTCACGATGCTGGACGCCACGGTTCGGGAGTCCGAAGAGGGGAAGAACCGCCTTGGCCGGGTGTCGAATCGATCGAGGCAGGCATATGGGTTCGAGGTTCGGTCGAAGGATGAGCTTGTCTTCGAGTGCACGGCGGACACGAGCGAGCAGGAGCGGAATTTCGACGGGATCGTGGATGCGGGGCCGGAAACGGTCGGGCCGATGCAGGGGGAGGTGGTGCGGCTGGTGCGCGCGGGAGAAGGCTGGGCCGGGCGGCTCCGGTCGCCGGGTGAAGCGACCGCCGGACAGGACGAGGAGATTCGCAAGCTTGAAAAGCTGTTCGATCCGCGCGAAGCGTTGGCGGTCTATGGAGCGGAGCGTCGCGAAGTTGGCGAGGAATGGGAAGTGGATCCCGACAGCGTGCCCGGGCTCACCGGGGGAGCGCAGTATGAGGGAACATGCCGGATGCGATTCGACGAGGTGACGGATTTCAATGGATTGCGTTGTGCGCGGATCGAGGGGAGGGTTGATGTGGTGGGGGGCGAAGGGTTCGGTGTCGGCTCCTCGATGGAGATTCGTTTTCGAGGGAGTTGTGTGATCCATCGCTCGCTGGACTATTTCGTGAATCTCAGCGAGGTCTTCACGGGTGAGATGGTGGTGACGGGAGGCCGGCCCGGCGAGGGCGTGTCGAAGACAGTCCGGGGGCCGGTGACGATCATGAGGAACCTGACGCTGAGCCTGCCGGACGGCCAATGAGGACTTGCTCGCGATGGGGATCGCGCGCGCATTGCGCGCCCCTTGGGGCAGTCGGCCTTGTCCTTGACCACCCGGCGGAGTTGTCGGACGCGGGGGAGTCCGTGCCGCTTCTCAAGGCGCTGAAACGGCGGTTGTATTCGACGGCTTCGAAGCAGCTTGGGAAGGAGAAGCGTGACGGGCGGGGCGTCTGCTGACCCGCTTCACTTCTTCGTTCCGAAGAGCTTCTCGAACTCGTGGAGGAGGTCGTGGAGTCTCTTTGCGTTGGCGAGGTCGGTGGACTGCTTGCAATTCATGGCGGTCACGATGACCTTGTGGCAGAGGGTGAGCTTCTTCAGGTAGCTTTCCCTGTTGCTGTCGGCCTCGTCGAGCTTGAGGCGTTGGGCGAGGAAATAGTGGTTGACGGTGTCCTGGATGCTGGTGGCGTGGGCCTCCTTGTTGGTGATCCAGCGCGCGATCTGGTGGGCGTTTTTGACGGGCTCTTCGAGAAGCTTCTCGATCTGTTTGCAGGCCTTCTCGATGGTGACATAATCGGTGTGCATGGCCTCGATGACGTTGTCGTCATTGTAGATTCCGCAGGGGATCTGGCAGTGCGCCGCGGCGTTGGGGGCGAAGGCGGAGCCGGCGAGGGCGAGGGCGAGACTGGCGAGGTGTCTGGTCGTCATAACGGGCGAAGCTAGGCCCGGTCAGCGGAAACGCAAGAGCGGAGGTTCACCGCTTGTCGTCCGGCAGGGGCGGGATGCCGATGGCGGATTCCCAGTCCGGGACGGGGCGGAAGTTGGGATGGTTGCGGTCGGCGAGGTTGCGGCGTCCGTAGTATGATCCGTAGTATTGGGCGTTGGTGTCGACCCAGTTGGAGATCCTGAGCAGTTCCTCCCGCGTGAGGCGAATGTCCTTGTGGGCGTCCACGAGTTTCGCCAGCCGCTCGAGGCGGGCCTTGTCTCCGGTGAGCCGCACCTTGCCGGGGGCGAGCATGGCGACGAGGAGGCTGTTGTGGGAGCCGAGGCTTTTGGCGGGGAGGTAATGGACGTTGCCGGTCTTGGGGTGGTTTTCGCCGATGGTGGGGACCAGCCCCGGCCGCCGCCGCTCCTTGCGGCCGCCCCGGCGCTCGGGAAGGAGGTTTTCATAGGAGGCGGAGAAGAACTTCGTCAGGCGGCCGGTGAGGTCGAGGCCGCCGTCGGTGCGGGTTGGGTTGTGGCACTCGACGCAGCGCCGGTCGAGGACCGGTTGGACGTCGGCCGGGTAGTGCAGCGGCCGGCGGCCGGTGGATTCGCCCGGCTGGGGGCCCGGCAGCGACGGCTGGCGGCCGAGCGCGAGGGGCATCGACTTGGCGCCCGGGGGCGGGGCGTCGTTGGGCGTTTCGTGGCAGCCGATGCAGGAGCGGGTTTCGCCGGGCATGTAGTTCACGAAGGTGCGTTCGGTCTGCACGGCGAGGTGGTTCTCGTCGAGGACCTGGAGGAAGATGTTGGCATTGGCGGGGACGAGGAAGTGGGCGCTGCCGTCCTCCTCGACCGGGACGATGCCGTGCTGCACCTTGAGGCCGAGGGCGGTGTCCTTGGAGACCACGGCGTGCTGCTGGTCGTATTCGTCGGCGTGGAGGCGGCCGAAGCGGCGGGCCTTCCATGGGCGGGCGATCTGTTCGAGGACGCGGATGTGGCGGATCGTCCCGCGCTCGACGTCTTCGAGTCCGTGGTAGACGTCGGTCACGACACAGCGGGCGAGGTTCTGTTCGGCGAGTTCCGGGTCGGTTGTGGTTGGGAGGACCGGCGGGCGTTCACGCCGCTTCAGCGGCATCGGCTGCCAGCAGGAGATGCCGGAATCCCGGTGGAACGGTGCGACCTTGCCGGGCGCCTCGAGCAGGTAAAGGCCGTAGCCGTTCGGCTCGTAGCTCCCGCCGGGGCCCCGGGGTTTGTGGGCGACCAGGCAGCGGTTCGCGTCGACCGGCCACGGATCGCGGTAGAGCGGTCCCTTGCCGCCGCGGTCCGCCACCATGCGGCCCGAACCGGGATCGAGGAAATGCCAGCCGGCTTCGGCGAGGATCTTGACCTCGGGGGTCAGGTAGGTGATCGGCGCCTCGCTGCGGATCGGTTGGTTCATGTCGATGCGCACGATGGTGCCGAGAGCGTTCTGCGGGTAGTGCGGGCAGCCGAGGAGGACGTAGTTGTTCGGCGCGCCGGGGATCGGGCGCGCCTGGATCATGGTGGTGGGGAAGGCGATGTCGTTGCCGTAGATCTCGGTCGAATCGGTGCCGTCGGGCCGCATCGCCCAGATGCACTTGGCCGCGACGGCGCCCTTGTCGACGTATTCCCAGCGGGCGTACATGATGCGGCCGTCGGGCAGGACGGTGGGCGTGAACTCGCTCAAGGCGCCGAAGCTCAACTGGCGCAGATTTCCGCCATCGGCGTCGATGCGATACAAGACGGTGGTCGTGAAGGCGTCGCCGCCATGGCAGAGCGTGCTGGTCTGGCAACGGGTCGAGACGAAGGCGATCCCGCCGTCCGGCAGGTAGCACGGGTGCATGTCGTCGGTGCCGTTGTGGTAATCGAGGCGGTACTTGGCGACCAGTTCGGCCTCGTCGCCGGGGGCGGCGAGGATCTGGCGCAGGCCGGTGCCGTCGGTTTTCACTTCGTAGATCCGGTAGCCTTCGTCGCTGGAGCGCTTCCAGTCGAAGACGATCCGGCGGGCGTCGAACGAGATGTCGAAGCGGCCGAAGACTCCGCCTTCGAGTTCGGAGGCGAGTTGGCGGACCGAGCCGTCCTTCAGCGAGAGCACGAAGAGGCCGCCCCCGGGCTTCCACCGCGCGTTGAGATACTCGGTGTAGTAATGGTTGGAGTTGTAGGTGAAGCGCTTGATGAAGACGATCTCGTCCGTGCCGAGCATTTCGCGCAGCCTTGCGCGGGTTGCCGCCATCGCCGGTTGCATATCCTCGATCCGCTCGCCGGCGCCGGGAAACTGCTCGTTGAACGCCTTGCGGTCCCACTGCCTGGCCTCCGTGCTGATCACGAGGCCGGCGAGGTGCGGCATGTGGCCCGAGGCTTCGATGCGCAGGACGTTCTTTCCCTGTCTCAGATCAAAGGGCCCGAGGGTTTCCCACGCCAGGTGTTCCGCGTCCCATCCGCCCGTCACGCGGGTCAGGAAGCTGCCGTCCTGGCGTTTTTCGTTGATTGACAAGGCGACAGGACGCGCTTGGGCGGCGGCGTAGGACACATGGATGTAGTAGGCCCCGGGCATTGAGACGTGAGCATCCCACTGTTGCATGCCGCCGAGGCCGTGACAGACAACCAGACCGCTGTAGGACGCATCCGCCGGCACGACATTTCCGCTACGCGCGGAGTGCTGGCGCGCAGGAATCACGGCACCCGCGCCCCACGCCGAGGAGGCAACCGCGGCGAAAAGGACGAAACATACTGCAAAGGATCTCATCTGACCACCAGAGTATCGCAATGCCAGATCAGGCGTCAACCGATTCATCCCATGACCTTGGAGCCGGCCATTGCCGGCTTTCTCGCTTTCCGGCAGTTTTTCGGTGGCCAGGTCCTTGCCTTGTAGTTGCGGTCCTCGCTGGTCGCCGCGTGCCCATCTGTTTCTTCGGAACAGGTCATCCAAACCCACTCCCGGCGTTTTAGATGCAAAAATCTTTCTCTGTTGTGAATTTGCATTGCAAATCCGTTTTTCTGTCGTAATTTTGCATCAATGAAGCAGTTCCCGCTGTCTCGCTTGCTGAAGGTTCCGGAGCACTCGTTTTTCCTGTTCGGGGCGCGCGGGACGGGGAAGAGCACCTGGCTGCGTCAAGTCCTGCCCGGGGCGCCCTATTTCGACTTGCTGGAGACCACGCTGCAACTGGAGCTGACGGTCAGTCCGGGTCGGCTCGAGGCGTTGATCGGACCGCGGGATGCGGGGCAGTGGGTGGTGCTGGACGAGGTGCAGAAGATTCCGCGGTTGCTGGACGAGGTGCACCGGTTGATGGAATCGCGAGGCTGGCGGTTTGCGCTTTGCGGTTCATCGGCGCGGAAGCTGAAGCGCGGGGGGGCGGATCTGCTGGCAGGCAGGGCGCTGACCCTGAGGATGGAGCCGTTCAGTTCCGCCGAGCTGGGGGCGGCGTTTGATGCGGATGCGGCGGTCGAATGGGGGATGATGCCGGTGGTGGCCGGCAAGGGGGAACTGGCGCCGGATGTCCTGTCCGCCTATGTCGACACCTACCTGCGCGAGGAGATCAAGGAGGAGGGTGCGGTGCGTCAATTCGCGCCCTTCGTGCGCTTCCTCGCCGTGGCGGGGATGCTCAACGGCCAAGTTCTCAACGCGCAGAACATCGCCGGCGAGGCGCAGGTCCCGCGCTCCACAGTGGACGGCTACTTCGAGTTGTTGGGCGACACGCTGCTGGGCTTTCCGCTGCCGGCCTACCGTCCGGCCTTGAAGGTGCGGGAGGTGGCACGGCCGAAGTTCTACTGGCTGGACGCCGGGGTGGCCCGCGCGTGCGCCGGCTTGCTGCGCGATCCGCTGGCGATGGACTGGCGGGGCGCAGCCTTGGAGACGCTGGTCTATCACGAGCTGCGGGTCTGGAACACCACCGCTGGACGTCACCGGCCGATCAGCTACTATCGGACCGGCGGTGGCGCCGAGATCGATTTCGTGATCGAGACCCGCAAGCGCCAGCCCGGGGGCAAGGCGCGCGTGGTCTGCATCGAAGTGAAGCACGCCAGCCGCTGGAAGCGGCAGTGGGAACGGGCCATGCGGGACATGGCGGCCAGCGACGACATCGTGGTCGAACGCCAGCTCGGCGTCTACCGGGGCCCGAGACGATACCGGTTCGGTGACCTCGAGGTGCTTCCGCTCGAGGACTTCCTCGGGGAACTCCACGCCGGCCGGGTGTTCTGAGAAGCCGGCGCTTCGAACCAACGGGGGTAGAGAAACGACCTGTTGCGCATTCAGGTGCGAGAGAACGGCCTGAAGAAGTGGCGGCCTTCCATGTCCCGACCCGCCGCCGTATCTTTCTCCCTGGCCGGGCGGAATGGAGGTGAATTGAGAAAGTTCCCCGAGATGATGTCAGAACGTCCGGTAGTTCTTGTTCACGAGGCGGTTTGCCTCGGGCAGGTTGGTGCATCGGAGGTTTTCGGCGTTCCAGCCGATCTTGCTGCCAGTGCGGATGGCGACGTTGCCGAGTTGGACCATTTCGGTGAGGGGTCCGGAGTGTTCGAAGTTCGAGCCCGGCATGGGGCCGCCCTTGCAGGCTTGGATCCATTCGCCGTAGTGGCCGCCCTTGATGCGGGGGAGGGTTTTTGGCGGGAGTTTCGAGCGCATTTCCTTCATTCGCGACTCGGGGATCAGGCGGGGGCTGCGGCAGTAGGCGGACGGGTCGTAGATGACGCCCTTTTCGCCGATCAGCAGGAACCCGTGACCGGCGAGTTTTTCGCCGGCGCCCAGTTCCTTGGGGCGCGGCGGCTGCTTTTTGCCGTCGTACCAGACGAACTTCACCGGTGGCATGTCGCCGCGGGCCGGGAACTGCCATGTGACGATCGACCATGCCGGCCCGGTTTCCGCGAAGACCTCGGCGGTTTCGGCTTCGACGCTGGTTGGGGACTCGAGGTCGAGCGCCCAGAACGGGGCATCCATCACGTGGCAGCCCATGTCGCCGAGGGCGCAGGATCCGAAATCCCACCATCCGCGCCAGTTGAACGGGACATAGATGGGATGGTAGGGGCGTTCCGGGGCGACGCCGAGCCACAGGTTCCAGTCGAGGGTTTCGGGCACTGGAGGGGTCTCCGTCGGGCGTTTGTCCATGAACTTGTGTGCTCCCTTGCCGTGGTGGTCGCTCCATGCATGCACCTCGCGGACCGGCCCGATGACGCCGGCCTTGACCCACTCGCGGACGAGGCGGGTTCCCTCGCCGGCGTGGCCTTGGTTGCCCATCTGGGTGATCACCCGCTGTTTGCGGGCGGCGAGGCGGAGCTGGCGGGCTTCCCAGACGGTGTGGGCGAGCGGTTTCTGGACGAAGACGTGCTTGCCCATCTCGATGGCCATCATGGCGGCCGGGAAATGCGTGTGGTCGG